>CALRLS020000116.1:0-12088 GCA_943368815.1 Cyanobium sp. NIES-981 | reverse complement strand
AAACCTGCCTCTACCGTTTTCGCATTTGCTCCACCACCCACATCAAGGAAGTTAGCAGGCTCACCACCTGATAATTTGATGATGTCCATGGTAGCCATAGCCAAACCAGCACCATTCACCATGCAACCCACGTTTCCGTCAAGCTTTACATAGTTCAGATCGTTTTCTGATGCTTCAACTTCCAATGGGTCTTCTTCCAGTTTATCACGCATAGGTGACAAATCAGGGTGACGATACAAGGCATTATCATCCAGATTCACTTTTGCATCAACTGCCAGAATTTTGTTATCTGACGTTTTTAAAACCGGATTGATTTCAAACATTGATGAGTCAGATTCTACATAGGCTTTGTAAAGAGAGCCTACAAATTTCACCATTTCTTTGTTGGCTTCACCCGTTAAACCCAGTTTATCAGCTATTTTACGTGCCTGAAACGCCTGTAAGCCTACACGAGGGTCAATCCACTCTTTAAAGATTTTTTCAGGGTGATGCTCCGCCACTTCTTCAATGTCCATACCACCTTCTGTTGAGGCCATGATTACATTGCAAGCTTTGGCACGGTCAAGCAAAATACCCATATAATATTCTTTAGGCTCACTATCACCCGGGTAATAGGCATCTTCAGCAACAAGAATCTTGTTAACTTTTTTGCCTTCTTCTCCGGTTTGAATGGTCACCAAAACATTTCCCAATAGGTTAGAAGAAATACGTTCTACATCCTCGGCTGACTTAGCTAATTGCACACCACGTTGATCGGTACCTACAATTTTACCTTTTCCACGTCCACCTGCATGTATTTGTGATTTAACTACCGCAAATCTTGAATTGGTCATTTCAGAGATTTGTTTGTAAGCAGCAACAGCCTGCTCCGGAGTTTCGGCTACTATCCCACGTTGGATTCGCACACCATAACGGCTTAGTATTTCTTTACCTTGATACTCGTGAACGTTCATGTAAAGTGATTTTAGAGGTTATAAAATTTGCGCTAATTTAGTGAACAATTATTAATTATCAATCAAATATCATTTACTTTGCTGAATGATGTAAAACGAATTTCATACTATCGTTTAATCTAATTGTAATTAACACACAAAGGATAGCAGATTATAAAGAATCGCCCCATAAATAACGAATATGCTGCAAGCAAAAAACATACAAAAGAGTTACGGAAGTCTTCAGGTATTAAGAGGTATAGACCTCACAATCAATCAAGGCGAAATCGTTTCGATTGTCGGTGCTTCAGGTGCGGGTAAAACCACGCTTTTACATATTCTTGGCACGCTGGATAAAGCTGATTCGGGTGAAGTACTGCTGGACAATGTTAATTATAGTTCGTTGAAAGATAAAGAACTTGCTCGTTTTCGTAATGAAAAAATCAGTTTCATTTTTCAGTTTCATAACCTGATGCCTGAATTTACGGCATTAGAAAATGTATGTATTCCGGCATGGATTCAGCAAAGCAGAGCTAAGGGAAAAGTAAAAGAAGAAGTTGAAAAAAAAGCTACTGAATTGCTGACATTATTAGGCTTAGGCGAGAGAGTAAAACACTTCCCGTCTGAATTATCAGGTGGTGAACAACAACGTGTGGCTGTTGCCAGAGCATTGATAAACTCTCCGTCAGTGGTTTTTGCCGATGAGCCAAGTGGGAATCTCGATTCTAAAAATGCCGAAGAATTGCATCATTTATTCTTTGAACTAAGAAAGAAATTTAATCAGACTTTTGTCATTATTACTCACAACGAACATTTAGCTGATATGTCAGACAGGAAGCTGGTAATGCAGGATGGAATGATATTGTGAATTATTTAGTGATTTAGTGATTGTGTGATTTAGTGAATGAAGTGATTAGTCTTGAACTTTGATTTAGCTGATTTGTGGATTACACTGATTATGTGACTATTCATGACAAACTTTCAAAGAACAAATGAAAAACTCTCTCAATAATTTCATAAAAAAATCATTTCACTCATACTCAATACAATAAAATATCAGTGAAATCATTTAATCAGGTAAAACGGTACGCCGTCGCGGCAAAGTTCAAAGACTGATACAACGTATGAAACAACTCTTTTTAATATTTCTTCTATTTCCCACACTTTGGCTATCAGCTCAAACCAAGCAATTACGTTTTGAAGATGCAACCTATGAGCCTAGTATCCGGTCAGTGCAGCTTTATCCGTTGGTAGGCCTTGCCACCGACCCTGCTAAGAGCCTTAATCCTCCGGTTGTACAGTTGAAAGATAACAATAGCCTATGGCTTGAATTTGATGATTTGAATCCTGATGGTTATCAGCAATTCCATGTTAAAATATTGCATTGCGGAATGGACTGGAAGCAGTCGGTTCTATCGGAAATTGAATACATGCCCGAATACAACGATTTGATTATCAATGATTATCAGGTTTCTCAAAATACTAAAGTGCCCTATCATCACTATAAAATTGAATTACCTAAAATGTTACTGTCGGGTAATTATCTGGTAGTTGTCTGGCGGGACCGCCGACGGGATGATATTATTCTTTCGCGTAGATTTATGGTTTATGAGACTGGTGTTAACTCCATGGCAACGGTGCGTCAGGCACAGAACCCCGCCAAATATAAAACCCATCAACAGGTCGACTTACAGGTTAATTACGGGGCTTACAACGTCATGTCTCCGCGCGATGAATTTAAGATTATCATTCGTCAGAACTACCGATGGGATAAGGTCTCAAAAAACTTAAAGCCTTTCAGCGTCAATAATTCTACCAATCAATTGGATTTTCGTTTTTTTGATGATGAATCCACTTTCCCCGGCATGAATGAATACCGTTTCTTTGATTCAAGAAGCACTTATAACAGGGGATTATTTATTGATAAAATTCAGCGGGGCAAAGAAGATGATATGTGGATTTCAACGCAAAGAGACCGTAGCGAAACAGCCTATTTAGAACAGAATGATTTTGACGGGATGTATATCATCGATAACCGCGAAGCCAATAAGGCTGAAACCGAAGCTGACTATATTTTTATGACTTTCGGTCTGAAAAGTCAGGAATTAGAGCTCAACGAAAAGATTTATGTCAATGGCAGTTTCAATGACTGGCGTCTGGACAAATTGAATGAAATGGCTTATGATAATAATTTCGGAGGCTATACTGCCACTATTCAATTGAAGCAGGGAGTATATAATTATGATTTTGTATTGGTAAAAGATGGCAAATCGGATGAAGCTGCAATTGAAGGGAATTTTGCGGAAACAGAAAATACTTACGAAATTTTTATTTATCATAAACCTATAACTGCCCGTTCGGAAAGATTGGTGAGTTATCGCTTGGTGGATTTTAATAAGAGACGATAGATGTGTATTAACCGCGGAGTGACCCGGAGTGTGGGCACTGAGTTTCACGGAGTTGAAAAATTATTCTGAATCCCGGAAGTAAAATACAATTCATAAAACCCTATTCAAATGAAAACAGCTCTGATTGTTGGCGCTACCGGATTAATTGGCGGGCATCTTACCCGGAAAATACTGAACCATCCCTCCTACTCTAAGGTAAAGGTTTTCGTGCGTAAACCTTTGGATTTGCAGCATCTTAAACTGGAGCAAATTGTTGTTGATTTTGATAAACTGAATGCGTCTCTTGTGCTTGCTGATGATATATTCTGCTGTCTGGGTACAACCATGAAACAAGCCGGTTCAAAAGAGGCCTTTTACAAGGTTGATTATACTTATCCGCTTGAAGTAGCCACATCTGCATTAGCAAATGGAGCAAAACAATACATGATTGTAACAGCAATGGGAGCCGATGCGCAATCTATGTTTTATTATAACAGAGTAAAGGGTGAAATTGAAAAAGCCCTGACTGATTTAGATTATCCTGCCTTAATTATCTTCCGCCCTTCTCTCCTATTAGGCGAACGCAAAGAATCCCGTTCAGGTGAGGGATTCGCCACAATCATCATGAAGACATTTGATTTTCTGATTCCTGCTAAATACAAAGCCATTAAAGGTGAAACTGTAGCTGATGCGATGCTGGCTATGGCACAAAAGGGAGTAACTGGGAAAGAGATTATTTTGTCTGAAAAGATGCAAGGGTTTGCTTCCTGAATATTCTAGCAATATTCTAAATTTACATTCTTCGATAACTGCGAACGAGACACGACCGTCGCTCAGTTCGCGTCACAAAAAAAATCCTCAATTTATTTGCAAATCAAAATTTTATTTAGATATTTAGACATGTTTCTAAATGTAAATATTTCGTTCAACTTAAACTCTTAAAAAAATGGCAGAAATAGCTACTAATGCCCGTTTAGCGCGGGTAGACATGACCTCTATGGTCGATTTGGGCTTCTTGCTTATCATTTCATTTATGGTTAGCATTCTACTTTCTAAGCCAAATGTGATGAGATTGAACATGCCTGAAAATAAAATTTCAGATTATGAAGCAACAGGGTGTTTCCTTCAGAACCCACTGTATCTAATTCTGGGTAAAGACAATAGAATCTTTTGGCACGAAACATACGAAATTGAATTAAACCCTGTAAATCTTAAAGAGGTAAATTATGGGTTGGCTTTAAGGGAGCTAATTTTAAAACGGAGAGATGAATCTTTCGATGAAAACCGTTTTCATGTCACCATCTATGCTACCGATGAAGCTAATTATAAAAATGTCGTTGACATATTGGATGAAATGGCAATTGTAAAGCAAGACAGATATGTTTTGGGAGACCTTCCAATTAAAACTAAAAATGTGTATGAAGCAAAACTAAAAAAAACTAAGGAGACATTCATTTTTTAATCAACAAGTAGATAGCATATTTATTTCTAAATATTGATTCTTAGTTCAACTTAAACTCTTACAAAAATGGCAGAAATAGCTACTAATGCCCGTTTAGCACGGGTAGACATGACTCCTATGGTCGATTTGGGGTTCTTACTCATCACTTTCTTCATGTTTACGACCGCTTTCAGCAAACCCTTTATAATGACGCTGAACATGCCTGACACTAAAGGTAAACCACCAGTTATGATGGAAAGTAACACATTAACATTAATCCTTGGGAAAGATGATAAAATCTTTTGGCATCAAAAAGAGTATGATAAACTAGATGCAGCATTTCTAAACGAAACGGATTATGGGATAGCACTAAGAAAACTGATATTTCAAAAAAGAAAAGAAGCCAAAGTAATAGAAAATTTTACAGTGATTATAAAGCCAAGTGATGATGCCAACTATAAAAATGTAGTTGATGCACTAGATGAAATGACTATAACTAATCAAAAAATACATGTAATGGCAGATATTACACCCAAAGAAAAACAGGTGTATGAAGCCAGGCTAAAACCTTAGGTATGTTTGTGGCTGAAAAAAGTACATCCGCACAACTTGATTACCAAAGCCACGGAAAATTTCATATATTCGTGGCTTTACTTTGCCTCTATGAGAAAAAAACTAAACTTACTCCTCTTACTAAGCATTCTTGCTACTCCGTTACATGTTTTTTCACAGACTACGAAAGAAGACCTGAAATTGAAAGCCAAATTGCAGGAAGCAATAAAGGGCTTTAATGGCGATGTGGGCATTTATGTACATAATCTCAAAACCAATAAATTTGTCGCCATCAATGCCGATACTGTTTTTCCTACGGCCAGTATGATTAAAATACCTATCATGCTTGGTACTTTTGATAAAATAAGGCAAGGGGCATTGAAATACGATCAGGAATTAATCTATCGTGACTCATTGAAATATGATGACGGTATTGTGGGGTCTTTGAAAGATAGCACTAAAATCCCTCTTAGCTATGTTATGATGCTTATGTGTACCATTAGTGATAATACAGGGAGCCTTTGGCTACAGGCTTTGTCTGGCGGAGGAAAACGAATCAATGCCATACTGGACTCTTTAGGTTTTCAGGCAACAAGAATGAATTCAAGGACACCGGGAAGAGAAGCCAACCGCAGCAAATATGGATGGGGACAAACATCACCCAAAGAAATGGCTAATCTTTTGACCATGATTCGCCAGGGAAAAATCATTTCTGCGGCTTATTCTGATAGAATGTACCGGAATCTCGGCAGGCAGTTCTGGGACAAAGAGGGTTTATCTCAATTACCTGAAACTATCAAAGTAGCCACAAAAAACGGTGCGGTGAATCGCTCCCGCTCTGAAACCGCCTTAGTTCATGCGCCTCATGGAGAATATGTTTATAGTATCATTACCAAAAACCAAAAAGATGAATCGTGGGTACGGGAAAATGAAGGATATGAATTATTAAGAAAAGTCGGTGCTTTATTATGGCACTATTATGAACCAAAATCGGACTGGAAACCAGTAGACGGATACGAAAAATTTTAGATTACTATGTTGATAAAAGCCTACCAGAAAGACCAGCAACTATTAGACGATATACAAAGCTCTATTCACCTCACTGAGGGTTTCAGAATCTGGTGGTTGGGGCAAAGCGGATTTTTGATTCAGTATCAGGGAAAGCACCTGCTTTTTGACCCTTATTTGTCAGATTCCCTGACTAAAAAATATGCTGCTACGGATAAACCTCATACCCGCATCAGTGAATTGGTAATTGACCCAGCACTGTTGGATATGATTGATGTGGTAACATCTTCTCATAATCATACCGACCACCTCGATGCAGAAACTTTACTCCCTATTTTTGATAAAAACCCGGCTATTGCAATGGTAATTCCAGAAGCAAACAGGGCCTTTTTTGCTGATAGATTAAAATGTGAGCCTGATTTACCGATTGGCTTAAATGATAATACGAGCATTGAAATACCGCCCTTTAAACTTTACGGAGTTCCGGCTGCTCATAATGCATTGGAAAGAGATGAAGCCGGAAGCTTGAAATATA
Organism: Cyanobium sp. NIES-981; assembly: GCA_943368815.1. Classification (GTDB taxonomy): domain Bacteria; phylum Bacteroidota; class Bacteroidia; order Cytophagales; family Spirosomataceae; genus Emticicia. Next base: position 5,233 of record CALRLS020000116.1, on the reverse strand, counting down.
TGGGCTATGTAGCAGAATTTGGCCCTTATAAAGTATATCACTCCGGTGATACGCTTTGGTATGAGGGCATGGTAGAAACTTTGAAACCTTTCAAGGTTGATGTGGCTTTTCTACCCATCAATGGCAATAAACCCGAAAGAAAAGTTGCCGGAAATCTTAATTATGAAGAGGCAGCCCGCTTGGGAAAAGAAATTGAAGCAAAACTGGTTATTCCTCATCATTATGACTTATTCGAATTTAATACTGAAGACCCTGAGAAATTCGTAACCAAGGCCGAAGAATATGGTACGCCTTATAAGGTTTTGAGATTGGGGGAGAGAATTGAAATAATTTAGTTTTGAACTGTCTGAACTTTGATTTACCTGATTTTATGATTTCACTGATGATTCAGAATAAATTAATATTATATGGCCTACTATTAAAATCAATTAAATCAGGTCAATCAGTTAAATCAGAGTTCAGACAAAATCACCAAATCACTAATACAAATGAAAAAAATCATCATCCTGTGTGCTTTGAGCAGCCTTATCTTTTCTTGTGGTAAAGAATCTTCAAAAACTGAAAATGATGTACCTGATAGCACTACCATTGCTACTACTACTAAAGTTGAATTAGGCAATACCGTCTGGGTAAATGCCAGATACTTAGAAACGCTTGAACAAACCAAATCACCATTAAAAGCTAAGGTATATGCTGATACTGTAATGGTTTCTTTCAATGCTGCTGCTGATACCGCCAACATGGTCTGGAATTTCCATGAGGGTTCAGCTTTCAAAGTGCAAAATGGTGACAAACTGGAATTGTTTAATACCTACGAAGCAAAACCAACGCCAGAATATACAGGAAGTGTTGATGCCACGACACTTAAACTAGGCAATACGGCTTTCAAAAAAGTAGACACAATAGGCTTTGTAGAGAAAAGATTCTGGATTGGAAAATATACCTACAATGGCAAGACAATTGAATTAAGAACAGACAACCAATTAATTGGACTGACAGGATTTGAAGCCTATCACGTATGGGTAGATTATGTAACGACAGACACAGATATTGATTTGATAGATTTTGGCAAAAATGATAACAATAAAACCACTACATGCGGCTATAAATTCGAAGGAAGCGAGATTGTATTTTATAATTTTATATGGCAGGAAGATGGTGTGATAGGCAAGGCAGGTAAAGAGGTGTTCAGGTGGAAAAGGCTATAGAGCAACCCACCTTGACCCTCCCTCGCGGCATCCGCCCAACAATGAGGAGGAAAAAAAAAGTCCCTTTCTCCACTGTTGGGGAAAGGGATTTAGGGATAGGGGTCTAATGCGTTTACCGATTAAGCAATCTCCATCATTTTACTTTCCCAAACCTCATTTAGTTTTACTAATTCGGTTTTGGTCTGTTCGTATTCTATACTTGTTTTTTGCAGGGTATTGCTATCGTTAAAAATCTTTGGGTCTGCCATTTTCGCTTCTAAAAACGCTTCCTTTTTCTCCAATTCACCAATTTTTGCTTCAATTTCTTGAATCTCACGTTCAAGTCTCTTAACAAGGTTCTGGTTTTTCGTATTCGCTTCTACCACCGGAGCAGGTTTTTCTTCTTTTTTCACTACCACAGGTTGTGGCGCCGGGGTCTGTTTATTGGACTTATTATCTTCTACCCAAGTTTCGTACTCATCATAGGTACCAGGGTATTCCTTAATCTGCTCATCTTCAATGTACCAGATTTTATTGGCTACCTGGCTCACAAAGTGCCTGTCGTGAGATACAACCACATAAGTACCTTCGTATTGGTCAAGCGCCTGAATCAGAATATTCACCGACTGCATGTCTAAGTGGTTGGTTGGCTCATCAAGTAACAGAAAGTTAGCTTCTGAAATCAATACTTTAGCCAATGCCACACGGGATTTTTCACCTCCTGAAAGCACCTTGATTTTCTTAAACACATCTTCACCCTGAAACAGGAAGCAACCTAAAACCAGACGTAATTCCTGCTCAGTTTTGGCAGAATCAGCATATTTCAACTCTTCCAGCAAGGTTTCATCCATGTGTAAGGACTCTAACTGGTGCTGCGCAAAGAACGAGAAATTAACATTATGACCCAGTTTCCGGGTTCCCTGAATCGGTTCAGTTCCGGCTATGATTCTCAATAATGTTGATTTACCTTTACCATTAGCGCCAATCAGGGCAATTTTATCTCCTCTTTCAATATTAATAGTTGTATCCTTCAGAATCACTTTTTCACCATAGGCTTTGCTCACGTGCTCCAGAGCCATTACATTCCGACCGGGATTAACACTGAATCTGAACTTGAAGTGAACACGAGCATTTGCATCAATTACATCGTCAATCATTTCCAGTTTGTTCAACGCTTTTACACGCGACTGTACCTGACGAGATTTTGAAGCCTTGGCCTTGAAACGCTCGATAAAACGTTCGGTCTGGCGAATTTGTGCCTGTTGGTTTTCAAAAGCACTCTTTTGAATTTCGCTTCTCTGAGCTTTTTCTTCTACAAAGAACGAGTAGTTGCCCGGATAATACCATAATTTATTCTGTGTTACCTCAACGGTAGAGGTACAAACATTATCCAGAAACTCACGGTCATGGGATACTACCACTACTGCATTTTCGTAATTAGTAATGTATTTTTCAACCCATTGAATAGACGGTAAGTCCAGGTGGTTGGTAGGCTCATCGAGTAATAATACTGACGGTTTTTGCAAAAGCAATTTGGCCAGCATTACACGCATACGCCAACCTCCCGAAAACTCCTTCAAAGGTTTTTGCAATTCTTCTGTTTTAAAACCCAAACCCTCTAATATTTCTTCGGCCTTCGATTGAATGGTGTAGCCTCCAAGATGGTCAAATTCTTCCTGCAGGTGTCCAAGTTTGTCAACCAGTTCGTCCCGATAATTTACTTCCATTTCATGAAGCACCTTATCGATTTCTATTTGCAGATAGTTTTCACGCTCAAAGGCCTGCATGGCTACAGCCAGAATAGAGTCCTGTGTCTGATACGACAATAAATCCTGATTCAAAAAACCGATACTTGTATCACCGGATTTTGAAATACTTCCACCATCAGGTTGATATTCGCCGACAATCAGTCTCAGCAGGGTTGATTTCCCCATCCCGTTCAGACCAATCAGTCCAATTCTGTCTTTAGGTTTAATCTGTAAACTTGCGCCATCAAAGATGGCTCTTCCGCCAAAATAAAACGATAAATTATTAATTGTAAGCATTAAAATATTGTATTAAACCATCGGATTTCCGATGCAATTTTCTTTGGATATGTGACAGTGTTAATTAAATTGATAATATTTTACCACAGAGTAACACAGAGTTCCGCACGGAGTTTCACTGTTCATTTTACCCGAAACTTCGTGAAACTTAGTAAATTTACTTCGTGTCACTCCGTGGTTAAAACTTTAATAGCAATTAATACTTGCTAATTATGTATTTTTATTCGTCAATGTATCTCTTTAGAATCGGGCCATAACTGTCGATTCTTCTGTCTCTCAAATAAGGCCATGTGGTGCGGTATTTCTCTGTTAAAGCCAGGTCAACCTCCTGCACATGTACTTCTTCTTTATCATGTGATGCCAGATAAAGCAGGCTGCCAAATGGGTTAGCTACAAAACTACCACCCCAGAACTGCTGGTCTGCCTCACGCCCTACCCTGTTCACTGATACCACATGCACACCATTGGCTACTGCATGGCTTCTTTGAATAGTCTGCCAGGCATTATATTGCTCAACATTAGCCTCATTTTCTTTTTCGTTGGTATCCCAACCGATGGCAGTTGGGAAAAACAGCACTTCTGCTCCCATTAATGAAGTAATACGAGCTGCTTCAGGATACCATTGGTCCCAACAGATGAGTACGCCGATTCTGGCAAATTTGGTATCAAAAACTTTATAACCTAAATCACCGGGAGTGAAATAAAACTTCTCATAATAACCAGGGTCATCAGGGATATGCATTTTACGGTATTTACCCAGGTAAGTACCATCAGCATCAATGACTGCTGTTGTATTATGATATAATCCGGCAGCACGTTTTTCAAACAATGAAGCAATGATTACCACATTATTTTCTTTGGCAACTGCCGACAAAGACGTAGTAGTTGGCCCCGGAATCGATTCAGCTAATTTGAAGTTATCGTGGTCTTCAATATCACAAAAGTAGAGAGAAGTAAATAATTCCTGCAGACAAACGATATTAGCTCCGTTTTTGGCTGCTTTTTTAATTCCCTCAATGGCTTTATTTATATTTTCTGTCACATCGGCCGTACAAGACATCTGTACCAGGCCAATCTTAACTTTTTTCATGTAAATGCGTTCTTTGAACTGCAAAATTACGAAAAAAATATCAGAATATGCTAAACAGGTTCAATATCAAAACTTCACCTTAAACCTCTCTCCCAATCCTTTTAAATCTTCCACTACCTTTTCATTCAAAGGAATTCCGTCGGCTCTTCTGATTTTTTCTAACTCTCTTTCAGGGTCACCCGGAATCAGTACCGGATTACCGTTAATATGTTTAGCTTCTCTGAAGCGACCAATCCAGGTATCCATACTGGCTTTAAACTCTTCTTTCGGGCGGAAACCATCAATGCGCATGGCGCCTAAAAAGTGGCCTGTCCCCTTGCCTACCTGTTCTGCGGCAACACCATGAAAGCCTGCAGTAGCAAATGGGGGTACCCAAGGCCCGAAATTCGCACCGGATAAAACACCGGAAAAAATATCAACGATTGCTCCCAGTCCATATCCTTTATGGCTGCCATGCTCACGGTCTCCCCCTAAAGGCAGGAGCCCTCCCCCATTCTTAATCGCATTTGAATCCTCCGTTGGGCCACCTTCCGCATTTTGAACCCAGCCGATTGGTGCAGCTAATCCTTTGCGTTGCAAAATTTCCAGTTTTCCGTAAGCTACCGCAGTAGTGGCAAAATCTGCCACAAATGGTGGCTGCTTACCAGCAGGCACAGAAACTGCAATCGGATTTGTACCGAGCATTTTTTCGGTGGCAAAGGTTGGTACTACCAAAGGCGCAGCGTTGGTCATGGCCCAGCCAATCATATCGTTTTCCAAGGCTAACATCGAATGATAGCCTGCAATGCCAAAATGATTAGAATTCTGTACTGAAACCCAACCGGAGCCGTATCTTTTAGCTTTTTTCATTGCCACTTTCATGGCAAAGGGTGCAACAACCAACCCTAATCCTTTATCCCCATCAATTACCG
>CALRLS020000115.1:0-12103 GCA_943368815.1 Cyanobium sp. NIES-981 | reverse complement strand
TGACTTTTGATGATGGCCCGATTCCGGAAATAACGGAGTTTGTTTTAGAAACTTTAGCAGGTTTTGATGCTAAAGCTACTTTTTTCTGCATTGGTGATAATATCAGAAAGCACCCTGATATTTTCGAGAAGGTTATCAAAGGCGGGCATAGTATCGGTAACCATACCTATAATCATTTAAGAGGATGGGATACGGAAGATGCGGCATATCTTGAAAATGTGAAACAATGTGATACTGAAATTGGTAGTAGAATAAAGGGGGAGGAGAACAGTAAAAAACTTTTCCGGCCACCACATGGCCGGGTCAAACGTAGTCAGGCCCGTGTTTTATTAGCTGATTACGACATTATCATGTGGGATGTGCTGACGGCTGATTATGCTACGGATTTATCGCCTGCTAGGGTTTTAGCCAAGACCCTTCAACATACCGCAAATGGCTCTATCGTGCTTTTTCATGATAGCATTAAGGCCAATAAAAACATGAGTTTTGCTTTGCCGAGGGTTCTGGAATACTTTTCTGAAAGAGGATTTCGTTTTCAATCAATTTGAATGTCCTTTGCCTCAATTTGGCAGAGCTTTACGAAAATATTTATATTTAAAACCATAAATAGCTTTTATTATGAGAGTATCAAAATGGGTTTTAATGACATTGTTATTGAGCATAACAATGGTAAGGGCGTATAGCCAGACTAAATTCACAGAACAAAAAGCAGGTCATGTGTATCATGTTGCAGTACCTGATTACATGACAAAAACAGTAACATTGAATGATGTAGCTACGATGCAATACATCAATTCTGCCAAAAATGCTTATCTTGTAATCATCGACGATTCAAAAGAAAATCTGGAAATGAAAGGAATCAAATTTGTTTCGCTGAAAGATTTTCACGACGATAATATCAAACATCTGAAAGCCGAAGAAAACGATCCTGTAGAGTCGGATGCTGTTGAGTTTGAAGCAAATGGAAATAAATTCTATCAAACCGAGCTAAACGTAAACTTTAAGGAGAAAGATAACCTGGAAGTGAAAATTACCTACCTGATTACCTATGTAGAAACAAAAGAGCATTATTATCAGATTTTATGCTGGTCTCTGACTCCCGAGTATAAAAATTTATTAGCCGATTTTAAAAAAATAGCTGCCAGTATAAGGGATTAATCCTATGAATGAACCGATGGTAAGTATCCTGATTGCCGCCCGCAATGAGGAGAATAACATACGTGAATTATTAAGCTCGCTCATCTGCCTGACTTACCCTATTGAAAAAACACAGATTTTAATCGGAAACGATGGTTCAACCGATAAAACTGCTGAACGTTTAGAGGAATTCATAGGACAGCTGAAAGGGCAACAAAAACGTATGTTTGAGGTTTTTACCATTGATAAAAGCATTGAGGGACTTAAAGGCAAAGCCAATGTATTAGCACAACTGGCTCACCAAGCTAAAGGAGAATATTTTTTGTTTACGGATGCGGATGTGGAAGTACCTAAGCACTGGATTGAAAAAATGCTTGAGCTGTTTCAACAAAAAAAGGCAGACAAAAAAGTAGGTGTTGCAGTAGGACTTACTCTGGTAAAAAATACAGATTGGTTTGAGGCCAGTCAGGCAATGGAATGGCTCTTTGCCCTGAAACTGATGAAAACCATGACCGATTATCGTATTCCGTCTACGGGCATGGGTAATAATATGATGGTGCTGGCAGAGGCTTATCATGCTGTAGGAGGGTATGAAGGCATAGGCTTTTCGATTGTAGAGGATTATGCTTTATATAAGGCTGTTATTGATGCAGGATACGATTTCGCACAGGGTTTTGATGCTTCGGTGATGACTGTTACCAAACCTCCTCCCAATTATTTTGAACAAAGGAAGAGATGGGTAGCCGGGGCAATTTCTTCAGGCTCCATTCTTATTTTTCCGGCCTTGATACAGGGTTTTGCTTTGCCGATTCTGCTAATTATCAGTTTTTTTTCATGGCAGATTCCTGTACTTCTTATAGGGCTTAATTTATTGATTAATAGTATTCTGGGCTATCGGATTTTTGCCCGATTAGGTCAAATGCGCCTATTCAGATATATTGCCGCCTATACGGCCTATATGTATGTATTCTGGTTTTTGCAATTAGTCAGTTATTTCCTGCCTACCAGGCTTGTCTGGAAAGGAAGAGATTATTGAGTCTATAAGTCAAATCTTTATCGCTTCCATTCTAATCCGTTTGGCGGATGCTTTAAACGATTATACATACTTTTTCCACTTAAAATATATCCAGAGAACCAAGATTATCAAAACCATAACGCCCAGCGTATAGAAATATCCATAGTGGAGATGTAGCTCCGGCATATTATCGAAGTTCATGCCGTAGATACCAGCCACAAAAGTGAGTGGCATAAAAATAGCCGTGAAAACTGTTAATGTTTTCATGACCGAGTTCATTTTATTACTCAGGCTTGTGAGGTAGATATTCTGGATATTCTCAATCATTTCACGGTAAGTGTCAATTGTATCGAGTATCTGCAGAATATGGTCATACAAATCTCTCAGATAGACATTAGTTGCAGACTGAATCAGAGGCGAATCCTCCCGGATAAGCGTACCGAACATATCTCTTAGCGGCAGGGTAGCTTTGCGTACAGTCATCAATTCTCGTTTGAAACGATAGAGCAGATTCTGGTCGTTTGTTTCCGGCTTATCAACGATTTTTATTTCGAGCTCTTCCAGCTTCTCGCCCATTTTTTCCAGAACAATGAAATAATTATCCACTATCAGATCGCAGAAAGAATAGAAAAGATAATCGGCTTTGCCCTTACGGGTTTTGCCTATTGATGCTTTCAGCCTTGCAAAAATAGGGGCAAAAACATCTGATTTATGTGCTTCCTGAAAACTGATTACATAGTTTTCGCCCAGAATCAATGCCACATGCTCCAGCTCAATCTGGTTCAGCTCTGAATTAAACTGCAACATTTTAAGAATCGTAAATAGATGTTTTTCTCCAAAATGCTCCAGTTTAGGTTTTTGCCCTGTATTCAGTATATCTTCCAGCAGCAAAGGGTGCAAATGATAATGCTTACCTATGGCTTCTACCACTTTTACTTCGTGAATACCGTCTATATCTAACCACACTACCTGGTTTTCATTTAGTGCAGGTTTACAATCATTTAAAACTTTGACGACTTTTTCCTCACAAAAATTTTCATTAAACTCTACCAGTTTAATGAGCGTATTTTCTGCTACTTCTTTACCCACATAGACCAATGTGCCGGGAGAAGTAAAGGCTTTTTTGTCCTTATAATTGACGAATTTTTTATGATTTTTACCCATAATTATTCAAAAAAATCTTTGTTAAAATTAACTAAAAAAACCTGTTTTACACCACGGGTAATAGCCGTATAGAGCCAACGGATAAAATCATTGTCTATTTGTGCTTCGGGCAGATAGCCCTGATCGATAAATACTGCATCCCATTGTCCCCCCTGCGATTTATGGCAGGTAAGTGCATAGGCAAATTTCACCTGAAGGGCGTTCAGATAGGGATCTGCTTTTAACAATTCCTGCCGCTCCCTTTTTGATTTTACCCAGAAATAATCTTTTACAACACTTTCATATAAGGCCTTGTTTTCTTCCTGAGTGAGTGTCGGAGCATTGGAATAGAGTGTATTTAAAATCAGCTTTGAGTCAAACTCCGGCTCATCGGGATAATCAACCAGTCGAAGGGTAGCATTCACAAACCTTAGACCATGCATTTCTTCCTCTTTCCGTAGTTTTATTACTTCCACAAAATCACCATTGGCAATAAAACCTGCCTTTGAGTCTTCCTGCAATACTGTATAATTATTACGCACCACCATCAGCATATCACCGTTCTCAATTTCATTTTCAGAATAATTAATGGTATTCCTGATATAACGGTTATACTGCACAGCCGTTTTGTTCGAACGTGTAATAATGGTCGTGTTTTCCCGTCCGTATTTCTCATAGGCATACCGCAATCCATCTTCCAGTCTGTCACTACCCATTTTATAGAAATCCTTAAACGTACCTGTCATTAAGCGGATTTCAGGGTTTTCTGTGTCTAGTAATTTTCTTAGCTCAGTAGCATTGGCCAGTATACCTGATTGCTCTTCCTGACGCATAACTTCGGTCAGGCAATGTTCTGTTAAATCTGTATGATAACGGTTTTTCAGATGTTCGGCATTTAAGGCAGGGCTCACTGTCATTTTTACAGGGGGTAGCTGCGCCTCATCACCAATCAGCAGAAGTTTGTTGGTATCCTGTTCAAAAACAAAGTCTAATAAATCGTGTAGCAGACTGTTGGTGCCAAAATCACGTTCGTCCGAAATCATCGAGGCTTCATCAACTATATATACTGTCCCCTCGCTATTGTTTTTCATTCGCTCAAAAGCCAGTGCACCGGTATAGGTGTTTTCAACCTGCCGATAGATTTTTTTGTGGATGGTAAAAGCACTCTTTTTAGCATAACCCGACATCACTTTGGCTGCTCGTCCGGTAGGGGCTATCAGCACTGATTTATAGCCAAATTCTCTTAAAACCTTGATTAATGTATTAATGAAAGTGGTTTTTCCGGTACCTGCATAACCTTTCAATAAAAACACATCTCTGAATTTATCTTCGTTCAGAATAAATTCGTCCATCAGTTCAAACAATCGGGCTTGTCCGGGTGTTGGTGTAAAAGGGAATTTCTTAAATAATCTTTCAGAGGGCTTTATATTAGGATCGAGATTCATTGACAAATGACACGTTATTTTATACAAAGTAAATAGATGGAGCTGTCTAATGGTATTTTTAGTTGAATAAATTACGCTGATAAGCCGCAATCTGTATCTTTGCAAAAATTTCAACCATATTCTCATGAATAAGGACGGTCAGAAAATCGCAAAAGAACAATTTGGTGAAAGGATTCGTGTTCGTGTAGGAGGTATATGTGAAGAAAACGAACTTGTGCTAATGGCATGCCATGAAGGAGTAATAAGCGAAAAAGATGTCTGGCTACCACCCGGAGGAGGTGTTGAACTTGGTGAAACCATTGCAGATGCTTTGGAAAGAGAGTTTTTTGAAGAAACAGGATTTCAGATAGAAGTGGGGGCTTTTTGGTTCATGTATGAGTTTATACATCCACCTTTACATGCTATCGAACTCTATTTTAAAGTGCAGATAAAATCTGGAGAATTAATAAAAGGAACTGACCCGGAATTAAATGATGATGCCCAGTTAATAAAGGATGTGAGATGGGTACACAAAAAAGACAGGAATTTTTTTAGGGAGGATATATATTTAAAGATAAATTCTTAGGAAATCGTTTAAATTTGATTAAAATTGTCAGGAAAACAACAATTTTTTTAGGAAACCAAATCCAACAATAAACTTGGAGGCCACAATTACGCATATTTCACCAAGCTTTGAGATAAAAGACGACCGCTTTGACGTAAGTCAGATAGCAGACTGCCATTTGATGATTGAAGTGGGTCATGACCGTTTTCGTTTCGCTATTTATAATACTATTCATAATGTAGTGATGTGGTTGGAAGATTACCACGTATTTTCGCTATTGAATCACAATCAGTTATTAAGCACGGTCAAAAGAATTTATCAAAGCCATCACTTTCTGACAGCCAATTATTGGAAAACCATAAGGCTGACAGTTAATGCCGGCCATTTTACGCTTATTCCGGAAGAATACTACCAGTCTGACGAAGTAGCCAGGTATCTGAACTTTGCAGCAGGCAAGAACCTTAGCGAACACGAACAGGTATTTGAGTTTAAGCATAGCCATTTTGGTATTATAAATGTTTTTAGTGTTGAAAAGGGTCTCGTAAACTGGCTGAGAGAGATGTATCCGGCAAAGAAGATTACGCCAATACCTGTAATCAGTACATTGATTGAGGGCATAGTAAAGGATAAAACTAACCGTGGACTGCATCTGTATTTTGAAGAAAACTACGTATCATTGATTTATTTTCAGGACGATAAATTGCATTTTTGTAACCGTTTCCAATACCGCACTGCGCAGGACATGGTGTATCATGTATTGTTTATTATGAATGAATTGGCCCTCGATGCGGAAATGCCTGTGATTTTTTATGGTGAAATAACCTCTTTTTCAGAAGGGTATGTTTTATTGAGCAAGACCCTGAAAAATATTGAATTTGCAAAAAATCCTACAAAAATAAAGTTCAGCCAGTATTTTGAACAGATTCCGGAGCATCGGTATTATACCTTGTTCTGTTCTTATTATTTATATTAGTACAACAAACCCATTTATCTGATAACCCTGATATTGATTTCATGAAAAAAACAGCCTTCTTCCCCGGTTCGTTTGACCCATTTACCAAAGGTCATGCAGATATTGTTAAACGCGGATTAAAGCTTTTTGATGAAATTATCATCGGTATAGGCACAAATACGCAGAAGCAACGCTACTTTCCGTTGGATTTGATGACATTGAAAATAAAGGAGGCGTTTAATGAGGCAGATAATATCAGTATTATTTCGTATGATGACCTGACGGCCAACGTTGCCAGACAGTATGGTGCCCAGTTTTTGCTGAGAGGCCTGCGAAACACCACAGATTTTGAATACGAAAATACAATATCACAGGTAAACAGGCATCTGATAGCCGAATTGGAGACTGTTTTCCTGATTACTTCTCCTGAATTAGCCCCCATCAGTTCGACCATTGTGAGAGAGTTACATAAGTTCGGTGCTAAAGTAAATGATTATTTACCCTACGATTTGGAATAAAATCCCTGCCCTTTGCGTTTACTTCTAAGCTGAAAATGCTAATTTTGTAGATTAATTTTTAAATCAGGCGTGTATATACGCCCCACTCACAATGAAAAAGTTATTTTTTGTTCTTACATTGGTTTCATTTGTTTTTGCTTGTAAAGACAAGAAAGAAGAACCGATAAATGCCTCAGCCAAGATATTGACGGCTAATTTCTGGAAAATGGATCGTTTTACTGACCCGAATGGCAAAACCCTGGCCAACAATGAACTCAATTCTCAGGCGCAGGCTATTTTTACATTTGATTTTGAGTTCAGGGATGATAATGTGACACGTGGCAGAGACCGTGCATCGAAACAAATTGTAAATGCCGGAAGCTGGTACCTGAAAAGCAATGATAAAGTGCTGGATATTCAGATTATCGGATTTGGCGGTGAGTTTAAAATAATAGAATTGTCGAACACCAAAATGATTCTGCAGGCCGAAAACAATACATTTATTAAAGCATCCAGCACAGTCAATTTAGAATTAGTGCCTTCTTTATAGTATCGCTCTCTTTCGTAAGCTATTTTTCTACAACATATACAGTGAATTTCTTTTCTGAACCTATTATTACAAAGGCTACGGTTCTATTGACCGATAGCCGTTTTGTTTCTCAGCCACAGCAAAGTATCTTTTTTGCGATTAAAGGAGAGCGCCACGACGGACACGTTTTTATTGAAGAACTCTACGAAAAGGGAGTAAGGGAGTTTGTTGTTGAAAAAAAAGCAGCACAACCCGACCTGAATGAGCGGTTTCCGGAAGCAAAATTCTGGTTGGTGGAGAATGGTATCAGAGCTTTACAGAATTTGGCTGCCAGGCACCGGAAGAAATTCGATATTCCCGTGATAGGTATAACAGGGAGTAATGGTAAAACCATTGTAAAAGAATGGCTGAGTACTTTGCTATCGAAAGACTATACCATTATCAAGAGCCCCCGAAGCTATAATTCACAGATTGGCGTTGGCTTATCAGTATGGCAAATAAACGAGAGCCACACTCTGGGGATATTTGAAGCCGGGATTTCGAAGTCAGGAGAAATGGAAAATCTTGAACCCATCATCAGCCCGTCTATTGGTATATTTACCAATATAGGGTCTGCACATGATGAAGGTTTCAGAAGCCGTAAACAAAAAGTTACTGAGAAATTACGTTTGTTCAAAAAAAGCAAGACGCTTATCTATTGCAAGGATTACGAAGAAATAGACGAAGAAATCAAACTTTTGCTGAAAGCCGTTAATCCGAAGATTGAACTCATTGGCTGGTCTAAAAGTCAGGAGAGTCCGATTAATGTTAGTTTCACAAAAGCAGCTACCTATACTACGCTGGCTATTAACTGGAATGCCGAAGAATACGAATTCAGGATTCCGTTTACTGATGATGCCTCTATTGAAAACGCTACGCATTGCATTTTTGCCAAACTCATACTGACACCTAAGGGACAAGACCTAAACCTGACATCAGAGGCGTTGATGGCTTTGAAACCCATTGCCATGCGTCTGGAATTGAAGCAGGGTATAAATGATTGTTACCTGATTGACGATACCTATAATAATGACTATGCGGGCTTGAACATGGCTTTGAATTTCATGAGCCAGCATCATACCAAAAATAGAAAGGTCTTAATCATCAGCGATTTGCTGCAATCGGGCTTGAAAGAGATTGATTTATACAAGAGTATTGCCGACTTGATAAAGGGTAAAGAAATAGACCAGATGGTGGGCATAGGTGAAGATATTTCGAGAAATGCGGATTTCTTTGACGATAATGCCGTTTTCTTTCAATCGACTGAAGAATTTCTGGATGAATACCCTATCAATCAATTGCATGACAGCCTGATTCTGGTGAAAGGAGCCAGAAAGTTTGCCTTCGAAAAGATTGTTGATAAACTGATACAAAAAGTACACGGGACCATCTTTGAAATAAATCTGGATGCCCTTACGCATAATCTCAATTTCTATCGCGGCAAAATAGGTAGCGATACCAAAATAATGGTGATGGTAAAGGCCTATGCCTATGGCAGCGGCAGTGCAGAAGTAGCAAGTTTATTAGAATATCACCGCGTGAATTATCTGGGGGTAGCCTATCCGGATGAGGGAGTAGTTTTACGCCAGAGCGGTATTAAATTGCCTATCATGGTCTTAAACTCTCAGCCTGAAACTTTCAGCAAGCTGGTAGAATATGATTTGGAACCCGAGATTTATAGTTTTCAGTTATTTCGCCGATTCCTTGATTTTATCAGGGCGTTTCCTGATGCTACTTTTAAGATTCATATCAAGTTAGATACGGGTATGCACCGTTTGGGTTTTGAGGAACAGGACATTGACAAGCTGATAGAATTATTGAAACAGCATCCTGCAGTTAAAATCGCTTCCATATTCAGCCATCTGGTGGGAGCTGATGAAAGCGAGCACAATGATTTCTCCAGATCACAGATTGAACGTTTCAGCCGTATGTCTGAAAAGATTATTCAGTCTTTGCCGGCTGGAGAAGAAGCACCGTTGAGACATATATGCAATTCGGCAGGAATCATTCGTTTCCCTGAGGCAAAGTTTGATATGGTACGCCTGGGGATAGGGCTATATGGTGTGGAAGCTACCGGAACAGAGCAGAAATCTTTGCAGACGGTTGGTACGCTGAAAACGATTATATCGCAGATTAAACACCTTAAAAAAGGGGAGACCATCGGCTATAGCCGTAAAGGAGTATTAGAGAAAGATTCACGTATTGCTACTATTGCCATTGGCTATGCCGACGGGTTCGACAGAGGCTTTAGTAAAGGAGTAGGAGCAGTGCTGGTAAACGGAACCAGATGCCCGATAATAGGCAATGTATGTATGGATATGACAATGGTTGATGTAACCGAAGCCAAATGTGAAGAAGGCGACGAAGTGATAATTTTTGGCAAGGATTTACCAATACATGAGTTGGCTCATTCTATTGGCACTATCCCCTACGAGATACTGACGGGTGTCAGTGAACGTGTAAAGCGTGTATTTTATAAGGAATAGAAGCCTTTTTTGATTTCTAATGAAGTCGTAATTATATTTGTGAAACCAAACATTCAGACCTAAGTGAAAAAAGTATCTCTATTTTTACTCGCAACTTTACTATTCTTCACCGCATTTCGTAGCGAAGATTTAAAACCTTATACTGAGCATATTCCCGGGCTGGCACATGGACTTGACATGGTGCCGATTCCGGCAGGAGAATTTAATATGGGAAGCCCCTCAAATGAAAAAGACCGCAAAGACGACGAAGGCCCACAGCATAAAGTGAAGATTGATGGTTTCTGGATGGCGAAATACGAGACCTCATGGGAAATGTATGAGGCCTTTTTTAATAAAGAATTAGAGGTAACCGATGATAAAAATACAATAGAAGTAAAAAGCCGTGTAGATGTAGTGGCTCGCCCAACCCAACCGTATGTAGAGATGTCGTTCGGACAGGGAAAAGAGAGTGGTTTCCCGGTGTGTAATGTAACCCAGTTTGCCGCAAGAGCTTTTTGTAAATGGTTATATGCCAAAACAGGTCATTTCTACCGTCTCCCAACCGAGGCAGAATGGGAGTATGCTGCCCGTGCAGGCTCTAATACTACTTTTTATTTTGGGAATGATGCGTCTCAACTGAAAGATTATGCCTGGTTTTATGATAATTCTGATGGCGCTTATAAGAAAGTAGGCCAGAAAAAACCAAATGCCTGGGGGCTGTATGACATATATGGCAATGTTGCTGAATGGACATCTGACTTATATGTAGCCGATTTTTATGGCAAAGCCGAAGCAGCTAATAACCCTTATATAAAGCCGAACAGTCATTATCCGCATTCAATTCGTGGAGGACACTGGGACGATGATGCCGATAAATTACGCAGTGCGGCACGCCGTACTTCAACACCTGCCTTGAAACAACGTGACCCGCAGATTCCGAAATCAGACTGGTGGCTGACTGATGCTCCATTCTTAGGTTTCAGAGTAGTAAGACCAGTGAAAGAACCTTTTAAAGCAGAAATTGAGGCTTATTTTTCACGCCCTCCTAAAGATATTCCCTGATAGAATTCTATTCTATTGATAAATTCTCTCATAGAAAAGCCGGATTGACGGATTCTACGGGAGAATTTTTATTTTGGCTAAAGCCAATAAGAGGATTCAATTTAGACTACGGGACCTCCAGCTAAAGCAGGAGGCAATTGAATTGGAATTAATAGCCCCCATTTTTAAATGGGGGTAAAATGAAAGTAATTATCTTATTGGTTTTAGCCAAATTTTTGCAATAGATGTGTACTATTAGCAGCTCTTTATTATTCCCTATCAACAACATAATTCACTTCAATTACCCCCGAAGTAAATTGTCGGGTATTCAATAGTTTTAGGTTTGTTCTGTCTTTGACGTCCACAAACAATGGAATGCCTTGTCCAAGAATAATCGGATTAATAAATAGCCAGTAGCCGTCAATTAAGCCTTGTTGAATAAGTGCATGTGTGGCTGTCGGGCTGCCAAAAAGCAGGATGTCTTCTCCCTCCCCTTGTTTTATTTCATTTATTTTGTCCACAAGGTTCTCGCTAATGATTTCTGTGTTAGTAAGCCCCGCTTCATCCAATGTTTTTGATAAAACAATTTTGCGAACATTGCTATACCATTTTGAATGTTCAATATCGTGTTTGCTCGCTGTTGGCTTGTCTGCTGCAGTAGGCCAGTAACTTTCCATCATCTGATACGTTACCCGTCCATATAATGCTGTATCGCCTCCGCTTATCCGTTTACCGACATAGTCAAAAAGCTCCTCATCCACTTTAGCCCAGTTGAGTTCTCCGTTCGGTCCTGCTACAAAGCCGTCAAGCGATATGTGCATAAATGAAATTATTTTTCGCATATAGTTTTATTATTTATTGTTGTCTTAGATCTTCAATAACCGGGAAACACCGCGCTGCCTCATCTGAGCAAAAACTGGCAGCGCAGTGTCCGTATTTTCTAGGCAAGTGCCACATTCTTCCGCTTCAATATAAATGCGCAAATAAGGGTTATGAGCAAGCCGACAGGTAGTATTTCCAGATAGGTAAAGAAAAATACCATTATCGGATTCTTGTACATTTCTACATATTCTGCCATTTCTTTTGTTTTCGCTGTAATTTCTGCTTGTGATGCACCCTCTTTTTTCAATCCTTCTATAGCGACTGCCGTATACTTCTCCATAAAATCAGTAATAAAATACTTCAATTCTATCATCCAGGTAACTACATAAAAAGTAGAGGCAATTAAGGATATAAACAGACCGATTTTAAAAGCCTGTCCAAAACTTATCGCTCCCTTATTATGCTTATCGCGAT
>CALRLS020000114.1:0-12145 GCA_943368815.1 Cyanobium sp. NIES-981 | reverse complement strand
CCTGTACCTGAATTGAGATTAATAAAAGAAATAGGCTTGCTTTCATGAAAGAGTTCATTTGAATCGATAATTTTGTTTTTTTGTGATTCAAATCTCAACTGAAAAAAAATTTCTCTCCGTAATTGAAGCATAAACCTTGCGTAAACGTTAATTACGCATACCAGTCATACTGCGCATGAGCACCATAGACGAAAAAGCCTTTTTCAGATTATTCCTTGAAGCCCACGAAAAATGCTTCTGGAAGAACCTCGACACTCCCCTTTCAGAAACAGAAAGCAAGCATTTTTCTAATGAGATCCTAGAGCGTACGGGTCTGGTAGTAGGTTGGAAAAGCATCAAAAACTATTCTTTTTATATTCTCAATCCGGATACAGGGAAACAGGAGAACCCAAGCACTGCCACCTTAGATACCCTTGCCCGATACCTAACCAATGCAGCTAAAACCGACGAAGCCACCCGTAAAAAGAATGAAGCACATTTTAGCTATTGGTATAATTACCGTGATACTTATGCCAAGGCACATCAACCCAAACGAAAGCGTCAAAAGCCTGTACCAGCCTTTAAATTAAAATTCTGGGACCTAATTGCAGTATTAGTTCTATTGTCAACTGTGGCTGTTTATCTGTATAGAACAAATACCAAATCAACTGACTTTACAGATGATTTTAACACAGTCCGTCAGGATTCATTGATACAAAGGGGCTGGATATTAAAAGGAGAAGATAGTTTCTACTGGAATAAGAGAAATGAGAAACCGGGACATTTAACGCTATATACCTTAGACGGTGATAACTACGAAGATACTCTGGGTAGATTGGGCATTAAAAATCTCTTATTGAAAGAGATACCCGCCTCCTGCTTTTCTACGGAGATTCATCTCAGCAATTTTATTCCCTACCAAAACTGGCAGCAGGTTGGCATATTATTAATGGAAGATACCACTTTTGCCAGCAAGAGTGTACGGCTTTCACTTTCATTCAATAATTTTTTCGGAGGCTATACCAAACCCGGTGAAATACTCTTACAGGCTATCAGTGCTACGGATGGGAATTATAGCAAACCCGAAGAAATAGCTCATTCAGTTATTTTTACTGCTGATTCTTCTCAATCGGTAATTGTTAGCCAAAACCTGAAGAAATCGGCTCTGCGTATTGAGAAACTGAACCATACTTATCGTTTCTTATACGCAACCGGACAGAATGATATATTTGCTTTCAAAGAAATAACCAGCCGCGATTTATTGATTGAGCCCAAATATGTGGGAATATTCGCTTTGAAAAGCTTCATGCCAAATACGCCTGTCCTACCCGCACATATTGATTTTTTCAGTTTGAAAGGGCAGGCTTGCAAGGATTAAGGTTTCGGGATTCTTAATTTAATTATCATCGTATATGCCTTTCTTTTAAATTAGCCTCCGTATTTTTGCACATAATTGTTTTCCATTCATTAATAATCCATTTACACTATGTCCGCTTGGTATCAAGGAAAAATTCGCTATCAGAAAATAGACGAAAAAGACAAAACCATTAAAATCACCGAAGTATATTTAGTAGATGCTGTATCTTATACCGATGCCGAAGCAAGAATCTACTCAACTGTGGCTTCCAATACACCCGATTTCCATTTGTTCGGACTTTCTCGTATGAAACTACAAGAAGTATTTTTTGTAGAAGACGGTGCTGAAACCTGGTTTAAAGTAAAAGTCAATTTCATGAGTTTCGACGAAAAAACGCAGAAAGAAAAACGTACACCTTTCAATATGCTTATCAATGCCGAAAACCCATTGGAAGCATATAATCTTATTTCTGAAAGATTAGGTACTGTAGAAGACTATCAGATTACCGATATTAATATTACCAATATACTGGAAGTTATTCCGTATGACGAAGTAGACGAAAAACTGAAACACGGCAATTTCAAGCCATTGGCTGAGGTCTTGGAGAATTGAGTGATTGGGTGAATGAGTGATTTAGTGATTATTTTAAATTAGGAGGTTAAAGATTTGAATCAATACTTTAATCACTCATTCACTAAATCGCTCAATCACTCAATACTGATTTAGGCGATAGCTTCCACCACATTCTTCCATTCAAATGCTTATTCGTAAAGTAAATGAGTTGTATCACAAGCAAAACAAGGCAAACGCCTGAAATAATATAGCTGAATGTCATCAATACACTCACAAATGAAATCTGCTTCAGGAAGAACTCTCGATATACCAGAAGCGATACACTGCCCAGATACCCGATTGAATCACAGATATAGACCAGAAAACCCACATTGCCCCTTGCTTTAAATAAGGCTATCAGGCGCTCAAATACAACGGTCTGTATCAATAGATAGGGTAGAAATAGCCCGATTCCCAAACTAAGCATCCATAATTTTGCAGTAATCATCTCTTGCTGATAAGCCCATGTACTTCCACCACAAGTAGCCACAGCAATAAGCATCATGCCGGTAAAAGTAAGGTACGAAGAGAAATTATTGCGAATAAACGCTATAAGGGCTATCAGGCTTATTACCACCAGACCAATACTTGTTTCAATTTCAGAAAATATGGATTTGCTGAAATTAGGGTCAATTTCCCTCCACACTTCTACTGAAAAATTATCTCTGAAATCCCGCATTGTTGCCATTAACAGATACATACCTATAAAACAGAACAAACCGAGACCAAATTCTTTGACAATTCTGTCTCTGTCTCCTTTAGTCATAGCAACCCGCATGTTTCTCAAGCGCAAATCTTCTTCGTTGGGAGGAGGTATCTGCGCCAGCATCCAGACGAAAAACAGGAAAAAAGGAAGAAATATAAGCCCGATTACATAGGGCAAATGAAATTCTGGGATATGATAGGTTTCCTGTAAGTATAAATAAATGGTTTTCAATACACCCGAGGTCATGATCAGATTCATACTTAAGCCTAAAGACAGGAATTCTGTCAGTTTACGGCCTTCCAGAAAACTGAAGATGACTCCCCAGACCATGCCTAAAGGTAAGCCATTCAGAAACAGGAAGCCGAAGTTGTAAGGAAATGGTACATAACCAAAGGCTAAAAGGGAGATTTCGGCAAAAACTATCAGCCCAATAATTAATAATACCCGGCTTTTGGCTTTTAATTCAGCAATAACTTTTATCCCGATAATCTTAGAAAGCATATAGCCGAAAACCTGTGAGATAATAAGAATACTCTTATAGCCCATGCCCCACAATTCGTAGTTTTCGTATAGTCCGGTAGTGAAAGGTTTACGGAAGGCATACATGCAGAAATAGGTGCCAAAGGCCGCAATAATACACCAGACTATCAATAATGCTTCAGACTTTTCAAGGATTTTCTTCACAGGTTGCCTCTATTAATTGAACCTGTAAGTTCGGCAAGCAATATAAACTCAGTATTATGGGAATATTAAATAAAGATTCTCAGGCTGTGGAATTAATTCTACAATGTCTATACGTAGCATTCCACGTAAAATCTTGTCTTTTTACGTACGTACACCTGTGTTCTATCAAAAAACCTATTAAATTTGACTGGTCAGGTTTTTTAATAAGATTATTTGCACCATTGATTTAAATTCCTATTAATATATAATCTCATGAATCCCACACCGTCCAAATTGCCTGTTTATCTTAAGCTATCACAAATTGTAATGGGTCTGCTGGCTCTTTTTTATATTCTATATATAGGGCAAGGTCTCATTATTCCATTTATATTATCTACTATTGTAGCTATTCTTCTTAATCCGATAGTCAATTTTTTGACCTCTCATCGGTTTAACAGAATTCTGGCTATTGCGCTGGCTATTCTGACGGGTTTTATAGTGATGGCAGGGGTGATGTTTTTCATTGGCTCACAACTGGTGATGTTCAGTGATTCTGCCCCTCAGTTTAAGCAAAAATTTGATGGGCTTGCCCAGGATATTATCAACTGGGTTTCTCATACATTTAACCTTAGTAAACCCAAAATTAAAGAGTTAATAGAAAAAGGCAAAAACGAAGGTTTGAAAAACGGAACTATCGTAATTACCAGAGCACTGGGTGCTATGGGCAATGTATTTGCTATATTTATTATAATGCCGGTTTATATCTTTCTGATTCTTTTCTATAAGCCTTTGTTACTTCAATTTATTGCTATGCTTTTTCAGGATGCCAAGAAAAATCTGGTAGAAGAAGTATTATATGAAACTAAAAGCCTGATTCAGAGCTATCTGATAGGTTTACTTACTGAAGCAGTTATTGTAGCAACACTTATCTCGGTGGGTTTATTATTATTGGGTATTCAATATGCTATCCTAATGGGTATTCTTGCTGCCCTTCTTAATTTAATTCCTTACATAGGTAATATGATATCGATGGTATTCCCTATCACAATGGCATTAACTACCAAAGAACCCACTTATGCACTTTGGGTAATTGTTCTGTTTACTGTGGTTCAGTTTATCGACAATAACCTCATTGTACCAAATATTGTAGCAAGTAAAGTAAGAGTTAATGCACTTGTATCTATCATAGTAGTATTGATTGGCGGAGCATTATGGGGTATAGCAGGTATGTTCCTTTCTATTCCATTAGTTGCCATTCTAAAAGTGATTTTTGACAGAATAGATGACTTAAAACCGTTCGGTTTTCTGATAGGTGACAACCAACCCGGAGTAGGCAAAACTATATTTAATTTTAAAGGCATAGAGAAGAAGATGAAGAAGAAAGGGACGTGAATTGGATGTAAATAGATTGGATTAAGAGCTTGTTTAAATTTTGTTATTCTGACCGAAAAGTTCAGATTTTTTAGCTAGACAAGGCGCATTTTGCAGATGTAGCCAACAGCTACACGGTTCGCCGCGCGATCGAAAAAATGCAACGCAGTATAGCTGAAAAAGATGGGCTTTGCAGGTCGAATCATAACTTTTAAACAAGCTCTAAGTGTTGCCCGGCAAATAAAAATAATATTTTTAGGGAGATATACGAATATTTTTATCTTTGCCGGAAATAAAACCTAAAAGCTGGGCTACACTACCAAATGAAAAAATTTGTACTAACCTTAACTGTCTGTATACTATCAATTCAATTATTTGCTCAGGAAATTTATGGTCCTGCCCAAATTATCAATCTCAATGGCGATACTTCACAAGTGCTAATGTCTAATTTTACATCAGCTAAGGAAATATCTTACAAAAGAAATTACGAAGTAAAGTCCAATGTGGTAACACCTGATAAAATAAAGGGGTATACTCTTAATAAT
Organism: Cyanobium sp. NIES-981; assembly: GCA_943368815.1. Lineage (GTDB taxonomy): Bacteria > Bacteroidota > Bacteroidia > Cytophagales > Spirosomataceae > Emticicia. The sequence goes on along the minus strand of CALRLS020000114.1, from coordinate 6,912 downwards.
AATACCTTTTTATCAAAGTATGTCAATATTAGCTCCTATAAACTCAACAAGACTCTCGCCGCTTACTCTTTCATGATTAATCGCTTCTTTCTTGAAAAGGACACGGACGTTAAGCCCCGTAAAGACAGTCTATTCCTGCAATTACTTTTAAAAGGTCGGGTTAATCTCTACAAACTGGTTTCTTTTGATGAAATAGACATGTTTTATGTAGAAAGAGAAGGAAGAATCCACGAGCTTCCGCCCGTCTATCACGAATTTAAAGCTGATAGTGGCAATGCTGTCAGCTATGGCTATTTTATACAGAATGGTATTTATAACAAAATACCTCGTTTTAGTGGCACCTTCTATGAGCATAGAAGCTTTGTAGATACCCTGATGAATGCAATGGCAACTGAAGAGTTTTACACTAAAAATTCTATCAGGAAATCATTGCAGGAAATGAAGTATTCGGTAGATGATTTCATTAAATTATTATCAAGATACAATGCAGCGTATCCGGAAGAGGGGGCAGAAGTTACTTATAGAAAGAGTAAATTCGGCAAGATATATTTTGGCTTCACTGCTGGTCAGCTAATACCTTTGAAAGACTATTATAATCCTAAAGACTCAAAAATACGAGCAACTAATACTCTGGCTTATAGTATTTTTGCACTCATTCCGAACTATGGAAAGAATCGAAACATTTTTTATAAAGTAGGATTCCATCAGGTCAGGTACGATTACACAGGCCTTGTCAATACACAGCCTTTTCCAATGAGAAGACAACTAACTTCGCTTGCATTAGGTCTCAGGTATGCTGCCGTAAAAGGATATTTCAGACCCTATTTTGGATGGGCACTGACATACACTTCTCAAAAGGTCAATGAATATAAGGATGGTGATGGATTTCCAATGCTTTTTGAAGCAGGAGGACTTATACCAATTAAGAAAGTAAACTTTATGCTTCAAGCAAACTTCTCCCCTATTCTATCCGAACAGGCAGGGTTTCAGTATTTTAGTTATAGTGCTGGGTTGATGTTTTAGGTTTGAAACTATAAAATTATTGAAGCATTCAAGTTTTGACAATAAAATTATTGTTAAAGAGAAATAACACCAAATTCATTGTCAAAAATCTCTATACAAAGAAAAAGTCAGAAGCAAGGCCTCTGACTTTTCTGATTTAACACCAATATGAATCTGCTGATTCAATTCTCAACCAAAGGGCTGATAATCTTTTAGTGGTTAAACTAATTTCTTTTATTGTATAGATTCAGGAGTGGGCGCTACCCATTCATTCAGTTTTTTATCGTAAATCAGGTTCGCATCGGGCCATTCTACATAGTGCTTCATTGGCAGATACTTATTCAGGTTTCCGTTTTTAATTAATTCGGCAAATAAAAAGTGCCCTCTTTCTTTTACTAACTTTTCGTCTAAATGCGGTGTATTTACAACTTCCTCAAAATCGAAAGGCATCAGGTTCGGGCCTAATTTATACCTTCCAATCACTCCTCTCTTAAACGGTAAACCACCTACCGGGCGAATCACAAAGAAATAATGCGTACTATCGGGCGCGATATAATAATTTTCAATACTGAATTTTGGTAGAACGGCAACATAAAAATTCCGGTACTGTGGCTGGAATCTCGTTTTATTGCTTGACTGAGGGGCCTTACTATAAATATAAGTTATGATATTTGTCAGTAAAGAATCTTGTTGTGTTTTATCAAAATAGGTATTTACATTGTACTTGTCTTTTTCGCACGATAGTGTTATAAGGCAAATACATAGTATTAAAATCTTCTTCATATTGGTGTTGAGAGAACAAAAAAGAAAAGAACAAGGAGAATATGAGTCCTCCTTGCTCTTTTCTTAGAAATATTATTTAATATAAACTACCGCACTTGGGTTGAATTCTGCCCAGGTTGCAGTCCAATCTGTAGTATTAAATGCTCCTACATAAGTAGTTGCTGTAAAGAATGCAGGTAAAGTAGGCGCTGTAACACCGTTTGTTAAGGCATCAGCAGCAGTGGTAGTCAATGTAAATGTTGGGCGACCTGAATCAAATACAGTGTTGCTAATACCTGATGTTGCCCATGACGCTAACACTTTATTGCCTGATTGTGCTGCAAACCATAGTGAAGGTTTCTGACCTCCAATTGACAAATCTGCTGCAGGGGTTGCCGTGTTAATATCTCTTACAGAGAAACCTTGTGGTTGTGTAGATGCACCTTGTCCCCAAGCGTTATTTCCCCAACCTGTTACACCCGCTAATACAACGTTGTTTAATACTAATGCACCTGAATTAGCATTAGCCGCAGTCGTAGAACCATCGATATAAACACCATTAGGGAAACCTGTAACGAATGTATTATATACTTTGATTTTGTTATTACGACGTAAGTGCATTCCATTCTGATACAAAGTGCTGATAAATGTCTCCTGACTCTTTTTAGCACCAATCAAAGAAACGTTGGCAAGTGTTGGAGAAGTGAAAGGCTCAGCAGCAGTACCTTGTCCATCGTTATCTACTTCAAATCCATTTGAACCTGATTGGTCAGCATTGGTAGAACCACGTAAAGCAACCGCATACTGAATAAAGCCTCTGAAACCATTATCCATATCAAAATCGTCGTCAAGACATCTGTACGAAACCAAATATTTAGCATTTACAGTACCACCAAACCACTCGAATGCATCATCACCGCCGTAAGAAGCCTGTAAGTACTCAAGACTAGTACCACTACCTACTGAACCGAAAGTGAATGAGTTAATCTCCTGATTAGGGTTGATTGGTACACCGGCATATTCAACACGTACATATTTCAAGCTACCAGAGTTGTCAGCGTCATCGCTGCCACCATGCCAGCCTTTATAGCTACCTTCTAATTGTGCAGAACCACCAGGTAGGTTATTTGTAGCTTTACCACAAATAACTAATCCACCCCAGTCACCTGCTTCACGCTCACCCACACCACGTTCTGATGTAAATACGATAGGTTCAGCAGCCGTACCATTAGCAATAATTTTACTACCACGTTGAATAATCAAAGTTCCTTTAGAAGAGCGCTCACCGATGATAACAGTACCAGGCTCGATAGTCAAAGTACCAGTAGCCACACCTGCTGCTGTTGCTGAAGTAGTATCACCGCCAACACGTACAAAACCTGAAATTTTATAGATTTTGTTTTTTGTCCAGCTAATATTTCCGGTCAATACACCTTTTACGGTTACGACTTCTTTTGGCGGAACAGCCGTTACTTTTACAGTAAACGTGGCAGGAGTCGTCGATGACTGATTTTTGCTATCTATAGCAATTATTGTGAAATTTACAGTAGTACCGGATGCAAGATTTTCAATAGTATATTCTTTTGTGTAGTTGTCCGATGTCTCAGTACCACCATAAGTTTTTGTATCAAATGCTACTCCGTTTTTCAAAACTGTCAAGGTTTTCAAACCTGCCGGCGCACTGATAGAAGCCGTAACATTAACTTTAGCGCCTGGCACGCCTGATGCCTCTGTTCCTGCCGATACACTTGGTGCCGGGAACACTTCTTCATCTTCTTTACATGCATTCAGTACAAATACAGCCGAAACTGCCATTGCACTTGCTGCAAACAATCGAGAGAATTTAGAAAATTGCATAATTATTGGGGTTTATAATTTAAACTCAGTGAACGTTTAACTGCTTAATTACTATAATTGCTTGATTCTTTTATTTACCCATTAAGGTATAACTGACACCGATAGAGAATAGTCTTCCCGGTTTGTATTCCTGAATGATTTCATCTTTTTTACGGTCAAATTTGCCGTCCAGATTACCATCCTGAATAATCAAAGCTGCCTGATTGAAAATATCATTGATACCACCTTTAACTACGAATCTGCTGCCTATGCCTTTTGAGAAAGTCACGTCAAGCACATTTCTTGGCATTTCATAGAGGTCAGGATATCCCTGAAAACCTACAGCAAAGATTCTTTTGCCAATAACATTGTAGAGTACATTTAACTGAAGGTCTCTTTCCTGATCGTTGTAGTTGATACCTGTGTTCACAATAAACGGTGACTGACCTTGCAGCGGACGGTTGTCTGATTGACCTACCGAGCCATCTCTCAATTTTACTTTACTTACTATTAGTGTAGTATTAAATAATACACTTATTCTTTCCATGAATTTTGAAGAAGAAATGCTAGCCAGACCTTTTTTAATCTCTAGTTCAATACCTGTACTTCTGGCGCTCTTCGCATTATTGTAGATGAAAGTTTTCGCTCCTAAAGATCCGCTACCTGCTTCTACTTCAATTTCAATCGGGTTTCTGAAATCTTTGTGGAACGCTGCCACACTGATTATTTCAGATGGAGTCGGGTAAAACTCCCAACGGGCATCAAAATTATTTACTGTTGAAACTTTCAGACCCGTATAACCTTCATATACTACATTGAAATCGAAATCATAGAATGAGAAAGGAGCTAATTCTCTGAATTCCGGACGGTTAATGGTTTGTCCGTAAGCCGCTCTTACCAACATTTTTTCAGAGAAGTTATAAGAAAGGTTAGCGGATGGAAGCACACTCACCACCGGATTTTTAACCGATACTTTTGCCCCACCGATAAAAGCACTTTCAAGGCTTTGTGTATTGTCTTCAACCCTTACCCCACCAATAATATTCAGTTTCTTGGTAAGCGGTATATTAACATTTGCATAATATGCCATCAGTTTATTTCCGGCAGTATATGAATCATTAGGGTTCGTTTGCTCATCAATTCTGATACCGTTGGTATTGTTGATATTATTGAAGATAACGTTGATTGGCGCAGTGAAAAGCTCACCATTAAAGTTCGAACCACGTACATAACCTAAGTTTCTACCATCAAACGTACGGTCCTTTTTTTCGTAGAAAAGACCCGCTTTCAATTCCATTTCAGTTTCTTTCTCTTTCGAAAGTGTGATTTTCTGACTCAGGTTAACTGCACCAGTATAACCGTTTTCTTTCATTTTAGAGAACCATCTTCCCAGGAAGAAGGCCTGTGCAGTTCCAACAGGAATATATACCGATTTTGTACCGCTCGTAGGGTCAACGTCCGAACGATAACGACGGTAGTCGGGTTGGTCACGATAAGAATTATTATAACCAATCACCCAGTCAAGGCTTGTTTTACTTTTAGCCAATGTATGTTTACCTGTCAATTGCCCGGTATAGATACCACGATATACCTGATTAAATGAGTGGTTATCTGGATTGTAGTTTGCTTCAATTGCACGACCGGTACGACGTGTATAGTTTGAATTACTTAACTGATTGAATAAATTTTTAAATTCAATTGAGTTATTATCATTCAAACGGAACGCCCAGTTGTGCATCACACCTACACGAATATTGCGGCTGTATTGCTGATCATTGAAATTATAAATCGGCGACTGCGTATTATTAATATTAGCGTTAAAGTCGTTACGGTTAATTACGTAATTGGTACGTGTGTCTGAGTAGTTCAGCGCAGTTACATTACCGATTTTCACCTGACCGACAGAGAATTTATAATTACCTGTCAGACCAATTCTCTGGTCAGGAGTAGCCTGCGTATTATTGGCTATCCATTCGTTTTTCAATGATCTACCTGCAGTTTCTAAAGCAGCAGGGTTGTTTGAAATCTGGCTGATACTGCCCGGGAAATACTTAGGCAAATCATAATAGCCATTATTAAAGCCTGTCCAGTAATTTTTACCCTGATTTGGCTGATAGAAATCTCCGAAAGTAGTATTGCTACGGTAAGAAGTACTATAGTCTAATACTAAAGAGTTTTTGTCGGGTATATTCTTAGTGAAGATTTTTACTAATCCACCCGCAAATTCGCCTGGTAATTCAGCTGATGGGCTTTTGAAAATCAACATTCTGTCGATTTGCGAACTAGGAATAATATCAAATGAAAACGATTTTACGTCAGTTTCCATACTTGGTGTGAAAGCATTGTGCAACATTACATTGTTATAGCGTGCGTTCAGACCTCTGATATTAATAAATCGGTCGCCTACAATTGTAATACCCGGCACACGCTTTACAACCTGAGCTGCGTCGCGGTCAAGGGTTTTGGCAATTTGTTGTGCCGAAATACCATTTACAATCATCTGCGCCGCTTTTATTTCCGAAATCACAGATACTTCTGTATTCGTCAATCGGCTGGCGGTAACTTTTACCTCTTGTAAAATTGTTTTTTCTTCGTCAAGGGCAGTGTTAATTTCTGTAACGTTGTCTGCCACAACTGCTACATCAGGAATAATTTTATCCTGATAAGAAACATAAGTAATTACAACCTTAGCCTTACCTGCCGGAACTTTGGCAATCGAAAAGAAACCGTTAATATCAGTAACCGTCCCTAAAGCGGTTCCTTCGATTTTTACGGTTGCACCAATTAAATCTTCATTGGTTTTGGCATCTTTGATTGTTCCGCGAATGGTACCCGTCTGGGCAAAACTGATAATTGTAGCAAATAGCAAAAAGAGCGTAGTAGAAATTTTTCTCTTGTTCATATTGGTTTTCCGTGTCTTATTTTAACGGTGCAAAACTACTGCTCCAATATTAAGCGAATGTTAAGTCAGTATTATGTCTTAATTATGTTTGGTTTTAAGCAGGCTGAGCAATACTATTCAACAGTTTTGCCACAATGTGCCCAAAAAGACATAGAGTCAATCTAACACTATGTTTAAAAAAGCATCTGAACAATTGAATTGTTCAACTTTGTGCCTCATTAATGCATGTAGTGTCAAAACAGCATGTTACAAAAAGCAATAAATTTCCAATTTTAGCATTAATCTCTTACATAATAGAATGTATAGCTTATATTTGCTTTAGTAATGATACAACAAAAGATGAAAAAATATTTTTATACCTGCCTTTTAGTAATTGCACTATTCGGCTCAGCCTGTTCTGATGGACAAAG
>CALRLS020000113.1:0-12254 GCA_943368815.1 Cyanobium sp. NIES-981 | reverse complement strand
ATATAGTATAGCTGGTTCATAGCCCCCTCCTCCGAATATTGTACATCTACTACAAAATTTAATACAATTCTTTATCTATAAAATTATATTAAATTCATCTGCAATAAGCATACGTATAATCAAGTTATTAGCTCAAGCCCCCTTTTATTACACAAGCATTATTTTAAAAGCTTATTTAAAAACCTGTTTTTTCTTTGGATAAAATTTTATGCACATCAGTTTGTCTATTTACTAATTGCTAAATCTAAATTTTATTCTTTATGAAAAAAAAGACTCAATTCCGGGTTGCAGGTGTACTATTTCTAAGTGCAAGCCTGAGCGCTTGTCAGGAAGAAAATACCCTTCTCGCCGGGAATGCAAACACTACAGAAACAAAAACACCTATCGTTATTACCCCTTCTAACAATGAATTAAATACTGCGAGAGTTACCCTGGGCAAAATGCTTTTCTGGGACCCCATTTTATCCGGCAGCAAAGACATCGCTTGTGCTACCTGCCATCACCCGAATAATGCCTATACCGACGGTTTAGACCTATCTATTGGTACAAATGCAGTTGGTTATGGTACCAGTCGCTATTTTCCTTCTGCTAATACACTTCCAATTATTAAACGGAATTCTATGACCATCCTGAACACCGTTTTTAATGGCATGGGAGCGGATGGTACATTCAATTCAGACAATGCACCAATGTTCTGGGATTCCCGCACCAAAAGCCTTGAATCTCAATCGCTGGAGCCTATAAAAACCCTTGAAGAAATGAGAGGGCATGCATATACAGCGGTTTTGTCTATAGATAGTCTGGTGGCCCGTCTGAAAAATATAGCAGAATATCGCCTTCTATTTAAAAATGCTTTTGGAAGCGAACAAACCATTAATGCAACCAACATCAGTAAGGCCATTGCAAATTTTGAGCGTACATTGGTAGCCAATAACTCACCATACGACCGTTACCAGAGAGGAGACAGAACAGCCATGACGAATCTTCAGATTCAGGGAATGCAGGCGTTTACAGAGGTAGGTTGTGTTAATTGCCATTCAGGGCCCATGTTTTCTGATTTCCAGTTACATGTGTTATCCGTGCCGGATAATGCCAAAATCGGAGGTACAGATGCCGGAGCCAATGGAAATTATTCTTTCAGAACAGCCAGCCTGCGCAATGTAGCTCTAACTGCTCCGTTTATGCACAATGGTGTTTTTCAGAATCTTAATCAGATACTACAATTTTATGGAAATATTGCAGGTGGAAACAGCCAGAATCCAAGAGTAAATATCCGCCAGGTTGATCCTAAAATAAGGCAAGTACGAATTCGTAATAATGAACAACGACTGATTGCATTTATCAATGCGCTCACTGATACGAATTTTGATAAGAGTGTGCCTAATAGGGTGCCGAGTAACTTAAATCCCGGCGGAAGTATTAAAGGCTTTTGATTTCATATTTGATAGGGTATATGCACAGTATACCCTACCCCATTTTCTTATACTCCTTCGTCCAATTAACAGCCCCAAAAAGTGCAATTACGCAAAAGACCGCATAAAGCAGCGAGTATAATTTTACCTCTTTCACATAGTACATATAAGTACTGATAATGTCTACTCCCAGCCATACCCACCAGGCTTCTACTTTTTTACGGATAAGCAGGAAGGTAGCAAAAATACTCATAACAGTAGTGAAGGAATCCATATAAGGAAAGGCACTGGGCAGACTAAAAACCATAGGCACCCATTCGTGTAGATTTTTGGCAAAGGTACCTAACAAGGCGGTTCCGATTAATCCTATCAGCGTAAGTATACCAAATTGTTGCAGGGATAATTGACTTATCCGCAGTTCGTTTTTCTTATTGGCTTCGGCTTCTTTCGGGAATTTCCATTGCCAGAAACCAATCAGGTTGGTAATAAAAAAGAATACCTGCAAAAACATATCAGGATAGAGCTGAATCTGAAAGAACATAATAAAGGCCAGCACTACATTAGCCAGACCTACTATCCAGGACCAAACATTTTCCTGCGCTGAGAGAATCACCGCTACCAAACCTGTAAGGGTAGCATAAAACTCCAGGTGACTCATTTTTACTCCCCAAAGCTCAAAAAATATATTATTGATGTCGAAAAAATCCATGCCTTAGAGGTTGTTTAAATTTTGTTATTCTGACCGAAAAGGACAGATTTTTTAGATAGACAAGGCGCATTTTGCAGATGTAGCCGGCAGCTACACGGTTCGCCGCGCGATCGAAAAAATGCAACAGCGGAGCGCAGTATAGCTAAAAAAGATGCCTTTGGAGGTCGAATCATAACTTTTAAACAACCTCTTATTCTTTTTCCTCCAAGATAGGAATTGTAATTGTCACTTTTGTGCCTACAGGCGATTTTTCTTCGTTAAACAAATCCTCAATAATTACCTTGCCTAAATCTGTATTATATTGTTTATTCAGGGTTTCAATGGTTTCCAGCACATTTTTTGTCCCTTTCGAATCCCGTAGGTTAGCGCTTAACTGGTTCAATTCTCTCGATTTTGCCCTTCCTACTCCATTGTCTTCAATAGAGCAGGAAACTGTATTCTCTTCTTCATTCAACGAATAATGCACCGTTATTTCCCCGACCCCATCGGTTTTTTGCATCAGTCCATGCCATATTGCATTTTCAATATGGGGCTGTACAATCATGGTCGGAAACAGTATTTCATGAATATTTATATTTTCGTCAACCTTAATAATGAATTCAAACCGTCTTTCTCCAAAACGCAACTGCTCTAACTCAACATATAATTTCAGGAAACTGACATTTTTTTCAATAGGCAAATAGGGTTTATCTGTATTATCTAATATCTGCCTTATCAGTTTGGCAAATTTAGAGAGATACCTCGATGCCTCCTGGTTTTCGTTATAAAGAATAAAACTATTAATCGAATTCAGGCAGTTAAACAAAAAGTGAGGGTTCATCTGTGCGCGTAAGGCCCGCATTTCCAACTCGGCAATCTTTCTGTTCAGCAGGGTTTTTTCAGTTTCCTGTTTTCTTACCTGATTTAGCCTGAAAGAGAAAAACAAGACAATTCCACCAATGGCCAGACCTAATATAGCATACCCAAACCAGTTATGCTTCCAGAAAGGCGCTGTTACCCTTACAATTACTTCCATAGGTTTATCATTCCAGACACCATCTGAATTAGCAGCTTTTACCCTGAAAATGTAGTCGCCTATAGGTAATTGAGAATAGCTTACAAAATGCCTGTTACCACTCTGCACCCAGTCTTTGTCAATGCCCGATAATTGGTAAGCATATTGGTTCTTTTTTGGCGAAATAAAATCTAAAGCTGCAAAATCAAACGAAATAAAATTGTTCTGGTAATTGATTTCTATGGGTTTGGTGTGGTCATAAGGGTAGGGTTGATTCATCACTTTTACTTCAGTAATGGCTACCTGCGGTTTATGCACATTAGAAGGAATTCTATCAGGATGGAAAAAATTAAAGCCGTTTACTCCCCCAAATGCCATTTCTCCGCTTGATAATTTCAAGGCTGCTCCACCATTAAACTCATTGTTCTGAAGGCCATCACTCACATCATAATTCGTGAAATTTTTCCTTTTTTTATTAAACTTCGACAGTCCGAAATTGGTACTAATCCAGATCTCATCTCCATTTGGGAGACAGAAATAGGCTGTATTATTAGGCAAACCCTCGTTTACATTATAAGAGATAAATTTATTGGTGCTGATGTCCAGATGTACCAGACCCTGTGTATAACTCGTAATCCAGAGATGCTTGTCGTCATCCTGAAAAATGGAGCTGATATCATCAAAAATAATCTTACGATTAATACATTCTGTTCTAACCACACTCATTACTTTGCTGAGACGGTCATATTTCAGCAGGTTTATCCTTCCACCTATCCATATATTGCCCTTTTTATCTTCACATATTGTATTGACCGGTTCAACTTCGTTTTCGGTCGGGTTAAAAGTTTCAATAACGTGGGTAACAGGATTATATCTTACCACTCCATTCTGGGTTCCTAACCATATATGTCCATCAGATGCACGAAGAATTTTCTTGATAAGTTGATTTACAATCCTCTTCGACAATTCAGGATGTCCGGTAGCCAGCGATGTGATTTTTTTTGTAGCAATATTAAACTCCATAATATTATCTGAAGTACCCAGCCAGTAAATGCCTGGCTTAACTTCAGAAATGGAAAAAATACGGTTTTGCTGAATATTCTTGCTCAGAATATATTCAAACGTATTTTTCTTCCGGTTCCATAAATTCAAGCCTCCGCCGTCAGTACCAATCAGCAGATAATCAGTTGCCTGACCAAAGGAAAGAATGAACTTATTATTCAGACCATTATCCATGCTAATGGTCTTGAACTTAATATTGCTAAGATTTATCTTGCTGATACCAGCGTTATTACTCCCCGTCCATACCACTCCGGTATGGTCCTGAAATGAAGTGAAAAGTGGGGAACCGTGAAGAAAATTGGGTTTATTATCATCCGATGGCAACATAAGCAAGGTATTTGCCACAGGATTATATTTAAAAAGCCCAATCAGTGTTGCTGCCCATATATTGCCTTGCTTATCAATATTTAAACCGTTGACACTAAACTCTTTCAGGTTCGGAAAAAACTTTTTAAAATCAATTATCCGTGATTCGTTCCAGTTTTCATCAAGACCAACAATGCCTAAATTATCAACATTTACCCAGGTTTCTTTTCCTGCCTTTAGCAATACAAACGATACCTTTTCATTAATATGCTCAAAAGTACGTTTTGTCAGTTTAGCTGATTTAATATCGTATTCAAAAAAGCCGTCAGTAGTTGAGTAGAAAATCTTTCCTGAGGTTTCGTTTAAAACCAGATCAAATACATTTCCTAAAATAAGTCTGGTATATGCCTTGGTGAGATAATTAAAAGAGTATATTCCCTGATTGGTTGCAAGCAGGAAAATATCCTTTCCATCAGGATAAATAGCCCTCACCCTCACTCCGTTCATATAATTTCTAAAAGTCTCATCATTTAAATTCATTTCGGCCAGACCACCTCCGGTACTTACCCATAGAGTGCTACCAGTTTGAAATATACTATAGATACGGGTATGAGGTAGAGAACTCTTAGGTTTGTCAGGGTCAGGCCTGAAAACCTTGAACTGGTAGCCATCATAACGAAGCAGCCCGTCATGTGAGCCTAACCATAAAAAACCTCTTGCATCTTCCGTGATTGTTACGACCGTATTCTGCGGTAGCCCGTTAGTATTATCGAAATGTTCCACAATACCACTCCCTGTTTCCTGAGCTGAAAGCGATAAACCATGCAGAGAAAAGAAGGAAATTACACAGATTTTTGTAACTAACAATAAGGTATGATATTGGTTGATATTCAAGGTTTTATGAATTATTATCAGAGGTAACCAAACATTTTAATGTAAAACTTTTTCAATATAAATAAAAACTATTTTATCTATCAAATGTCCGATTTTAGGGAAGGGCAAATCTTTAGCATTTTTCTGCCAAATATCAACACATTGCCACCGCATATCAATTGAAACCTGCCGAAAAAAAATCTGCAAATATTTAAAAAAAATATTAGACCTATATTAGACTGTAGGACTTAAGAGCTTGTTTAAAAATTATGATTCGACCTACAAAGCCCATCTTTTTCAGCTATACTGCGTTGCATTTTTTCGATGTAGCTGCTGGCTACATCTGCAAAATGCGCCTTGTCTATCTGAAAAATATGCACTTTTCGGTCAGAATAACAAAATTTAAACAAGCTCTAAGTACGACAGCAACAATCTAAACGGAAATGAATCTATATTTTTTACTATTGGCAGGAATCTTAATAACTGTAATGTTTTGGGTAATACTTCTCAAAACTATTGCGTGCTTAAGTGGGTGGAACACTCTGAAAAAGACCTATGAAACAGTGGAAACAGCTCACGAAATCATCTATGTGGGTATATCGGGCAAGTTAGGCAAATTCAATTATAACAACATTCTGAATATTTCTCTTTCAGAGGCAGGCTTGTCATTATCAGTTGGCCCTTTGTTCAGATTCGGGCATCCGGTTATTCTGATTCCCTGGAGCGCCATCAAAAATATACATGAAAAAGATAAAAGGGTTTATTGCCAAGTAGACGGCATTCAGATTGGCTTATCGAATAAAATCAATAATATCTTTAAGAGTTATTTGAGTGCGTATTCTTAGTTATCGGCATCTGGGTTGTTATATCACAAGTCTCTAAAAAAAATCTGGCTGCAATTAAATTCTCATAGCACTCAACCATTTTTACCGAAAATAAACTGAGTGCTACCGTTCCTATATTTTGATTTCTCCCTTCAATAATTAGCATTTAATTTTGTTTCATCAAAGAAGTAGAAATTTATCAGGAGCGAGTAAATGAGGACTAATTATGTAATAGCCACACCAAAGAACAAGAAAAACCTGAAGAAACCGGTATGGCGGGCAATGCTTATCCGCCTTTCATATTGGTGGAGGAATCGGTTTAAATAAACTCTTATTTTGACGATGCCAAAGGTAAATCAATAAAGAATGTCGTTCCGCGTCCGTCTTCTGTTTCAAACCAGATATTTCCTCCTGCATGTTCTACACCTCTGCGAGCCATGGCCAGGCCTAGCCCGGAACCTCCGATTTTTGTAGTAAAATTCGGTAAAAACACCTTCTGACGGTGATTTTCCAATATGCCTGAGCCATTATCCTGAATTTCAATGATTGCTTTATCGTCCTCACTTTTATACAGGCGAAGATTAATAATAGGTCTTTTGCCCACCGGAACCGACTGAATGCCATTAATGATAAGATTGGTAATAACCCGGCTCATAAACTGTCGGTCGCCCACTACCCAAGCCTCCTTTTCTTTGATGTAGGGATTCAGTGCAATTTTTTCATCCTCAGCATATAAATCAGCAGATTTCTGAATCAGAGGTACTAAATCAAAAGTTTCATTGCGGGGCACTGGCATTTTTGCAAACTCTGAAAACGAGTTGGCAATTTCACTTATATTATCAATCTGTTCTGTCAATGAGTTTAAAGCTCTTGTTATTCGTTCTTTTGCTTTAGGATTATCTACAGTTAGCGTACGTTGCAATTGTTGAATAGACAGCTTCATAGGTGTCAACGGATTCTTGATTTCATGTGCCACCTGTTTAGCCATTTCGCGCCATGCCGTTTGTTTTTCACTCAACGAAAGCGCAACCTTACTCTCTTCCAGCTTCTTCAACATCTTGTTATACTCCCGCATCAAAAGCCCGATTTCATCATCCGAATTCCAGTCCAGGCGCTCGTGCAATTTATCCAGATTCGTCTTTTTAAGCTTTTGAGCTACGATTTTCAACGGATTCGTCAATACATTCGAGGCGAAATAAGAAATAACCAATAAGATAAGGAAAAGCCATGTAAAGATATTCAGAATAGATGCCACTACCTCTGTTACCTGACGATCCAGAACCGGTTTGGCATCAAAAAACGGAATACCTATAACACCCAATGGTTTGCTATCCTGCCCCTTAATAATCATATAAGCAGTTTTATAGGTCAGGCTACCAAGGGTTTCTGTCAACAATGCCTCGTTTTCTTTTTCTTCAATAATACGTCTGTATGCAATCGGATTTATGAAATTGGAAATCAAACCGTATTCATAGACGAGCGGTCGGGTAGTCAGATTAAGTCTTCCGTCCAAATTATAAAGATTAATATCCAGCTTGGTATCATGGGCAAGGTCGTTTATTTCCTGCTCCAGGAAAGCCCTGCTCATTCGTTTCTGCGTAAAGTTTTCTAATTGTAATTGTACGGTTGAGGTAATATTTTTGGTATTATCCAGATAGGCTTTTTCCTGATTGCTTACAAAAGTTGAGTTAATCACACTCAGTGTAATAATCACCACCAATACCAGAGGAACCAGGAACGCAGCATTAAGGTATAACTGAATCTTGGTAGAGAAATTCACATTCATATTTCTGAAGCTATACCTTAGCGTATAAAGCAGCATCACAAAGACAATACAAAGCACCGACAATAAAAACAGGAAAGAGAAATTCGGAAAAACACTCTTCCAGACTTCATACTTCGACGAAATAACAATTTTACGCCCGTTTTGCCCGATTTTACCTACATGATTATAATTATTAAGTTCTACACCTTTCTCATATAATTCCGGATTGCTTAATAAGGAAACAGGGAGTTTGCGCATATAATTATAGTTACCCGAGTTGAAAACCAACTGGTTTCTTTCATTAAAGATGGCATAACTATAATTTTTCGTTTCGGGTGTCTGTGCAAATTTTTTATCCATCAGCAATTCCGGATACACACTTTCCGCAAATTCATCTCTCAATTTCAATTGAAGTACAACGTATCCTACCAGACTCCCATTCTTATTGACTTGTACAAAAGCCACATATTGTTTAATGAAACTATTGCCCAAATCGTCGATGAAAAATATATCAGGATTTGCGGTCTTATATTCCTGTTTGCGGTAATTTTCCTCATAAAAAGCCAGATGATTTGCCCCTTCTGATAAATCCAATGATTTACCGTTTTTATCAAAAGCCAGTACATCTGTATCATATCGGTCAAAATATAAATCAAGATGTTTACTTTTCACTATCTGCTGTGTTTGCTCACGTGCAAGTGTTGCCCGTCCCAAAGCAGTGGTGATAGCTGTATCCTGCTGCACAGTTTGCACCACTCTTGTCAACAGCCCCTCGCCTAATACATCGTTTTCGGCCAGGTACTTCTGCCCGAATTTCTGCTTATCAAAAAAATCTTTTTTCTGCTCTTCATAAAAAACGACGAACATAGCTATAAAAGCAAATACAAATGCCCCGGTAAAAAAGTAAATCGTTGTTTTGTATTTGAAATTATAGAAGAAACGAGGAAACTTATTGACATATATCAATAGAAAATAGAGCCCTACTACCAGATATACCCAACGAAAATGATCAATAATAGCGATAACTAATATGCCTGCCAATACACCAATCAACCATCTGAATACCCCTGTTTTAAAATTCTTATTCAATCTAAGAAATAGGCTGGCTATTAAATGATTGATTAAAAAGAAAACAATTGATAGAATAATATAGAATAAGAGTGTAGCGATTTTTAGTGAAGAGAAAGAGATACTCAGCGCTAAATCTAAAGTAAACTGCGATTTTTCGTAGATATTGCAAAGGTTTCTGAAAAACAGGTTTGTTACACAAATAGATACAACTACCAATGCGACAGAAACAATATTCTGAAAAATTTTAGGCGTCTTAAAAAGCCGGTAATAAGTATTTGACCTATAAAAGTAAGTAACCAGATATCCTACTAATAAAAATACCACAATGGCATTGAGCAACATGTCGCCAAGCGATGGTGCCAGTGCATTGATGGTTAAAAACTTAGGATTAAACAGATTGGACTCATATACTATAAATGGGATACTATTGGATAGCATCATAAGCCTGATAAAAATCAGATATGCAGCCAGCAAAGCAAAAGCCCGCCCGAACTGATGTATGCGTATCAGGCTCATTATCCATAAGCCAATATAAACTCCCAATAAGAGAATACTGATAGCCAGCAGGAAAAGTGTATTGCTCGGTATATTAGAATTGGTGAGTTTTTCGACCTGTGGCGGAATAAGCGAAAAGAGGAAATGACCTTTGTCGTCTGTAATATTCAGGAAGTGCTCTTTTGCAGCCTGATTTGTTACATTCTTTGGTTCAGTAGAAAATATCTTGTGGTTATAGCCATTGTGCAGGTAATCATTCTCATTATGAAATTTACGATAGAGATTAATCAACGAAAAAACTTCAATACTACCTCCCTTATCTCCGAATTTTATATTGTTTACAATATACTTACTGTTAACAGTGCTTAACAATCTGGTTTCTGTATTGCCGGCTAATTCCTGATAGGTAGGAACAAAGCGATGGTCAGACCAATACACTAATTGCCCGTTACGAAAAATATAATAAGGATAAACCGTTACAGTCTCAAAATTCAGGAAAGTGCCTTCGGGGGCTTTCTGATACTTTGTACCTATACTTAACAGTTCATCTTTTGACCGCAAAATTTCCGTCCTTATTCTTTCTCTGATAGCGTTTACATAGTGTTCCTGTGATGCCCGGGGCGCATCTTTCTCAAAAATAAAGAAATTCAGGGCAGCAGCGATTGTAAATACTATGGAGAGAATAAGGAAGAGGTGTTTCTTTAATAAATGCCAATTCATGATCACAAATTTATTCTCGGGGAAAACTAATCGAAAACCATGCCAAAAGCAATCAGTTTTTCAGAATTACAAAGCCCATTCCGGCTTCGGTTTGTGTGTAGTCTATCTTAAGGCCTATCAGGTACATCAGGTGTTTACGGTCAATCACTACCTTTACTCCTTCTACTTCGTAAATTTCATCCTGTTCGGTGGCTTTATCAAGACCTAAAAGATAATTTACCGAGCATGCACCACCCTTCAAACCCACCCGTAGTGCATACCCTTCAGGTATTTGCGGTGAATTCAGCGTTTTACTTATTTCTTCTTTTGCTATTTCTGTAAATACTATCATCTGTTATGGCGGCGTTATTCCCACGTATCAACAAAAATAATCACACATTCATTACATTAGCTAATAGACTAATGTATAATTTTGCACCACAAGATTCTGAAAAAAGAAATATAATGACTTTATTGACCGAATTACTGAAAATCCTTATTCCTGCTGCTGCAGTATTATATGGTATGTACCTGACTGTTCAGATTTTTTTACAAAAACAGTTTGAGCAGAAGCAATTAGAAATCAAACAAAAAAATACAGAACTCATCACTCCCCTGCGTTTGCAGGCCTATGAGCGCATGACGCTTTTTCTGGAGCGTATTACCCCAAATAATCTTCTGGTAAGACTGGGTAATAATGGTATGCAGGTACTTGATTTTCAGCAATTATTGTTAAGAGACATCCGGGAAGAATTTAACCATAATCTTTCACAGCAGGTATATATCTCGCATGAAGCATGGGAAAAAATCCGCCAGGCAATGAACGAGGTAGTAACTTTACTGAATACCTCATCGGCAGATTTAGCGACAAACGCCCCTGCTATCGATTTATCCAAAAAAGTTTTTGAACGGGTAATTATCGAAAACAAACAGCCTACTACTGATGCCCTTAAGTTTCTGAAAGAAGAAATCCAGACCATGTTTATGTAGTGGCATTAGGGCTCTGCAAGGTTTTATGGATGCGTTTACGACGTGATTTTGTTCTAAAATCATTTGTCAGCACACTGATATTTCCGTCTACTTCAAGCATTGCCAGGTCAATATCTTCTATTCTCTCAACGCCATGTTCACGTACTGCGGCTTCGAGTTCTGCATGGCTGAAACCTGCAATGAGTAGATTTTTCTCCTGCACGGCTCCATTATAAATCAGCATAATGGGCTCTCCCTGTATAAATTTCCCGATGGAGTCGTATCTTCCTATCAGTTTTTTCAGAATAAAATTAGTGATAAACAAAGCTCCTGCAGCAGTGAGTCCGCCGAGCAAAGAATTATCAGGACCAACCATAGCATTTTGCACGGCATTACTGATGAGCAAAATAAAAACCAGATCGATAACCGATAGCTGAGCCAGTTCTCTTTTACCAAAGATCCTGATGGCAAAAATCATAAATACATAAACAGATACAGCTCGCAGAATAAGGTCTAAATAAGGTGTCATAAGATAATAGTATTCATATAAAAAGCATAGTTTCGTTCAAATGTAATGAAACTTTTGCGTCTGAGAAAATTGTAAAATTCAGAACAACAAAGCCCCTCTTGTCTCAAATCTTTTGCTTTTTGTCGCTTTTTTTATTAACCTTGGGTTATAATAACAGTAAAACGCAACCATACTACAGTTTTTTGCGTATTCAAATCAGTTATGGTAAATCATTTGCCTGATAGTCCGGAAGAATTACTCATTGCAAGCTTAAGAGGAGACCGAAAAAGCCAGGAAAGGCTTTACAGGCTCTACTATGGATTTGCTATGGGGGTTTGCTTGCGTTATAATCAGAATCGTGAAGAAGCCTTAGAAATTGTGAACGACAGCTTTTTGAAAGTATTTACCAAAGGAGAGCAATATGATGGCAGCGGACGGCATTCTGCGTATCCTTTCAAAGCCTGGTTCAGAAGAATCATCGTCAATACAGCCTTAGATTATTACCGGAGTCAACAAAAACACTATTTCCACGAAAATCTCGACGAAGCATACGAAGTTTCTTCAACT
>CALRLS020000112.1:0-12440 GCA_943368815.1 Cyanobium sp. NIES-981 | reverse complement strand
CAAGCGCTAATAATCAGTTTTTCTGGTTTTCGGACTTTCAGAAAAGTACAGCAGGTAATATGAAAAACCTGAAAATTGATTCCCTTGATAAATTGTTTCTGGTACCTGTGCAAGGCAAAGCCTCCCAGAATGTCTTTGTTGATTCGGTTTGGCTGGCATCACCTTTTATCAGAGAAATGCAGAACAATGTGCTGTATGTGAAGGTGTTTAATTCTGGTGATAATGAAGTAGAAAAACTCCCGGTGAAATTATTTATTGATAATACGCAGGCCTCTACGGCCTCTGTCGATATTGCGCCGAATAGTTCAGCCACAGCCACTTTCAATTTTACAGTAAAAGACAAAGGCTTCCATAAAGGCAAGGTCTCTTTCGACGACCAGCCTATCACATTCGATAACGATTATTATTTTGTACTGGATGCCTCACCTGTGATTCAGGTATTGCATTTATACCAGCAACGCAGTGCCGCCGATTATATCGGAAAGGTATTTGATAACGACAGCCTTTTTGCTTACCATTCGTATAGTGCGAATAATGTTGATGTTGGGCAGTTTAAAAATGCTAATCTGATAGTATTGGAGGGAGTAGAGCAGATAAATGGTACATTCAGAGCGAGCCTGGAAGAGTTTATCCGCCAGGGAGGTAGTATATTGGTATTTCCGCCATCAAATCCCGACGCAGATGATTACGGGCAATTCTTAAGTGGATTCGGGATTCAGAGTGTTTCGGTAATAAACCAGCCACCATTGCCACAAAGCCAGTTAGCAATTGCAGAGCCTAACCGTCAGAATCCTTTCTATGCAGATGTATTTGAGCGGACAACCCTACAGGGAGTAGCTAATACGCCACTAATGCAGCCAGTCTGGAACTGGTCGGGCGTAGGGGAGAAGATACTGACCTTTAAGAACCTGCAAAACTTTATTACGGCAACCAATACCCCACAGGGCAAGATTTATCTTTGTGCGTCTCCGGTCGATAAGCCTTATGGTAATTTTGCTGAACATGCGTTTTTTGTGCCTACAATGTTCAAAATAGCCTCCATGAGCATTAGGCAGGAGCGGGCAGCCTATAATTTCAGCGAGGGTAGCATTACGATTGATATACCGAATGTAAAGAAAAACGCTACCTATAAGCTGAAAAGTGTTCTATCGGAAGCCAATAAGAATAATATAGAAATTATTCCGATACAGCGAATCAGTGGTAACAAGCTGACTTTGGAAATGCCTAAAGCAACGCAATTGAGCGATAACCAGATATTAGAATCAGGCTATTATGAATTGCAATTGGATGGCAAAACGGAGAAATTGCTGGCATTAAACCATGACAACGAAGAGTCTAGAATGGAGTTCTATACGCCCGAAGAACTGAAAAACTTCTTCGCCGGACAAAAGAACGTAACAATTTTTGATAACCTCTTAGACGGAGATTTTGTTAAGACCTTTCAGGAGAATAATATCGGCACACCTCTCTGGAAATATTGTGTGATACTTGCCCTTGCTTTTCTGGCAATAGAGATATTGTTGATAAGGTTTATGAAGGGGTAGAATTGAATAAATTTTCATAGAAAAAGCCTTTTGAGAAAATATACTCAAAAGGCTTTTTTGTAATTATCAAATGAGATTAATTCATTTCACCCGATTAAACACAAACAAATCCGCAAATACCCATTTGCCGTTTTCGGATTTTCCTCGTTGTACCACTAATTGGTCTGCGCCGCGTTTTTCATAGATAATACGGATTGAGCCATCTTGTTTTTCGAATAATGCCCAGTCTTTTTTTGCTTCAATAAAACTATAGCGGTCTGAAACGTCTTTGTCTTCTACACCTACCAGACCAGGCTTGAAGTGCTTAACCAATACAATCGGCCCTTTTTCTGTTTGTTCAAAGATGAGCATTTCATACATGGTTACTTTATCGTCTTTCATCATGCGAATAAAGCCTGTCAGGTTATCGCCTGCGGGTTTCGCCCAGAATGCTTCGATTGGTCCACCATTAAAATTCCCCTGCCAGTGGCCGTGCATAAAGGCTACATCATTGAGGTTTGCCTTCGATTGTGCCATTGTGTTTTTGCTGAATAATAAGCAAGCCAATAAAACTGAAAGAAGGGCAATAGTACGTGTTGATTTTTTCATTGAATTGTAGGTAAAAATGAATAGATATATTGTTTACAAAAATAGGGCATGCACATGGATTTGTCTATACATGTGCATACCCTTTTATTATTTGTATTGAATGATTTGAATTGCAAGATTTAGCCCTATCTCAAACTCTGGTTCAATTTCTCCAGCGCATCTACTCCGGGGCAAAGAATATCTTCTTTTAATTCATTCAAAGGAGTTTCGCAGGTGTCTAATACCTCGTGGAGGCTTTGGGTGGTTGGTTCTATATAAATTAATCCTGTCAGAATCTCTCCTTTGGTTTTGGCATTTTGAAGCGCTGTCATAGCAGATAGTTTATCTTCCGGATTCCAGCCCTGATTCAGTTTTTTCAGATTCAGAACAGAGCCATCATGCAGGTTTACTTCCTTGCTGTCTCCTTCTTCATACGAGGTCGTTATTTCTTCCATCATCGGCACAAAATCTATGGTTGAAGTCGCTTCTACGTGTTCACGCACATAATCATAAGATTTGGTAGAGCCGGTATTATTATTGAATGTTACACAAGGAGAAATTACATCAATCAAAGCAAAGCCCGGGTGCGACATGGCAGCTTTTATCAGCGGAATCAACTGGGTTTTATCGCCGGAGAAGCTGCGTGCTACAAAAGTAGCGCCTAGTTCGAGGCCTAAACCTACCAGGTCAATAGCATTGAATAAATTTGTTGAACCTGCCTTACTGATAGAACCCGCATCGGCTGTAGCAGAGTCCTGTCCTTTAGTAAGTCCGTAGCAACCGTTATTCATCACGACGTATGTCATATTCAGGTTACGGCGAATGGCATGTACAAACTGCCCCATACCGATTGACGCTGAATCACCATCACCTGATACACCAAAGTAAACAAGATCACGATTGGCGAGATAAGCCCCTGTAGCCACCGATGGCATACGACCATGCACTGAGTTGAATCCATGTGAATTACCCAGGAAATAGGCCGGAGTTTTTGAAGAACAGCCGATACCTGATAGCTTGGCTATGCGGTGAGGCTCAATCGCTAATTCGAAACAAGCCTGAATGATGGCGCCACTGATGGAATCATGACCACAGCCCGCACAAAGGGTCGAGAGCGCTCCTTCGTAATCTTTCCTGGTATAATTTATTTTGTTTTTCGGTAAATTAGGATGCCGAAAGGTTGGACGAATGTATGTCATGATTTCAGGTAGTTACAAGCGTTTTAGAGATTTCGTTCACAATTTTATCAGCCGTGATAGGCATTCCATCATAGTTCAGGACACGAATCAGTTTCTTAGGGTTAATTTCCAGTTCGTTAATCAGCAATGAGCGCATCTGTGCGTCACGGTTCTGCTCAATTACATAAACTATTTCGTGGTCTTCTATAAACTGCGCCACTTCTTCGTTGAACGGAAAAGCTTTGATGCGCATAGCATCCATCACCACTTCCTGCGTACGCAGTAAATCAATGGCTTCTTCGGATGAATAAGTAGAGGTACCAAAGAAAATAACTCCAATCGGACTCATGTTTTTGTCCTGATAAAAATAAGGTTTTGGCACTAAAGTTTTAGCTGTTTCCCATTTCCTTACCAGACGTTCCATGTTTCTGATATACACCGCGCTATCTTCTGTATAAACCGCATATTCATCACGGGATGTACCACGGGTGAAATAAGAACCTTTGGTCGGGTGGGTACCCGGATAAGTTCTGTATGGAATAGCATCACCATCTACATCAAGGTATCTTCCGAAACGACCCATGTTTTCAAGGTCTTCAGCGGTCAGTACTTTACCTCTGTCATATTGTCTTTCCGGATTCCATTCAAACGGCTCACTCATGTGGTCGTTCATCCCTAAGTCAAGGTCTGTTAAAACGATGATTGGCGTTTGCAGGCGTTCTGCCAAATCAAAAGCATCGGCTGTCAATTCAAAACATTCTTTCGGATTGCTCGGAAACAACAATACGTGTTTGGTATCTCCATGAGAGGCATAAGCAGAAATCGTAATATCCGATTGTTGTGTACGGGTAGGCATCCCTGTCGATGGGCCTGTACGTTGCACGTCAATCAATACGGCAGGTATCTCTGCAAAATAACCCAGGCCTAAAAATTCGTTCATCAACGAAACTCCCGGGCCACTGGTGGCTGTAAATGACCTTGCGCCATTCCAGTTGGCGCCAATCACCATACCGATAGCCGCCAGTTCGTCTTCAGCCTGTACAATGGCATAATTCTTTTTGCCTGTTACTTTATCTGTGCGAAACTTCTTAGCGTATTTTTCGAATTTTTCTACTACTGAAGTCGAAGGTGTAATCGGGTACCATGCGGCTACTGTTGCTCCTGCAAATACTGCTCCCAAACCACAGGCGCCATTGCCATCAATCATGATTTTATTACCTACTTTATCTCGTCGCTCAACCCGTATATCCAGCGGGTAATTAAAATTCTCCTGTACATATTGTACACCTAATTGCAAAGCCTTAACGTTGGCAGGAATCAGTTTTTCCTTGCCCCTGAATTGCTCTGCCAGCAATTGTTCCAATACCGAAAATTCAATATCCAATAGGGCTGAAAGGGCTCCTACATAAATAATATTCTTGAATAATTGTCTCTGGCGCGGGTCGGTATATTGTTCTAAACAGATACCCATCAGCGGAATACCTAAATAAGTAATATCTTCTCTGATGTATTCTTTATGAAGCGGTTTGGTGCTATCATACATAAAATATCCTCCCGGACGCACACTTTCTACGTCTTTCAGCATACTCTGCGGATTAACTGATACCATCAGGTCAATGCCTTCTCGTCGACCCAGATAACCCTTTTCATTAATGCGTACTTCGTACCAGGTCGGTAAGCCTTGTATATTGGAAGGAAAGATATTCTTTGGTGTAACGGGAATCCCCATGCGGAAGATGGCTTTGGCAAACATACTATTGGCACTGGCAGAACCCGTACCGTTCACATTGGCAAAGCGCACTACAAAATCATTAATAAGTTCTGACATTTTAAAGGGCTGTTTCTATCGAGGCCGTTTTATTGTTATTAAAAATAGTCTGGTTAGTATCAGGCATTCGCCGTCTGGCAGGCATGATAAGGCTTGGTAACATTATAGAAAAACTTCTGCATGTCCCAGGCTGATGTCGGGCATCTTTCGGCACATAGTCCGCAATGCAGGCATACATCTTCGTCTTTTACCATTACCCGGCCTGTAGCCAGTGTATCTGATACAAGCAGGTCTTGTTCGAGATTTAATGCCGGAGCCATCAGACGTGTCCGAAGGTCTTCTTCAGTACCATTTACGGTAAATGTAATACAGGAAGTAGGGCATATATCCATACAGGCATCACATTCAATACAGCGATTCTCCGTAAACACAGTCTGTGCATCGCAGTTCAGGCAACGTTGTGCTTCTTTGAAACCTTCCAGTATATTGAAACCCAGTTCAACTTCTTTTTTACGGTCTTTAAGCGTGACAGACTTATCTGCCTGTGCTACCACAAAACGGTGATCGTTGGCAACAACACTATCATAACTCCATTCATGGATACCCATTTTCTGTGAAACCAGATTGGTAAACGGCGAAGGTCGGTCGTTCAATGATTTTCCCTGACAGAATAAATCTATCGAAATAGCAGCCTGATGGCCTTGTGCTACGGCTGTAATAACGTTTTTAGGCCCAAGAGCAGCATCACCACCAAAGAATACCTTAGCATTAGTCGATTGAAAAGTATCAGGGTTAACCGTAGGCATTTCCCATTTGTCAAATTCCAGTCCCAAATCGCGCTCTATCCACGGGAAACTGTTTTCCTGTCCGATAGCTACCAGTACATCATCTGCTTCTATAAACACATCGGCTTCGCCAGTGGCAACCAACGATCGTTTGCCTTTTTCGTCATATACCGCATGTACTTTCTCAAAAGTCATTCCTTTTAGCTGGCCATTTTCTACCACAAATGATTTGGGTACATGGTTATCCAGAATAGGAATGTCTTCGTGCATGGCATCTTCTTTTTCCCAGGGAGAAGCCTTCATTTCGGCAAAAGGGCTACGCACAACTACCTTTACATTTTCACCACCTAAACGGCGGGAAGTACGACAGCAGTCCATAGCGGTATTTCCACCGCCTAATACAATTACGTTTTTCCCTATTTTACTTGTATGTTCAAACGCCACACTTGCCAGCCATTCAATACCGATATGGATATTGGCAGCGCCTTCCTTACGACCCGGTAAACCTGATAGGTCTCTGCCTCTGGGTGCGCCAGTGCCGATGAATACCGCATCGTAATCTTTTGCTAAAACATCTCTGAGGCTCGATACATAGGTTTTGAAGTGGGTATGGATACCCATATCGAGAATATTGTTCACTTCTTCGTCTAATACAGTTTCCGGCAGACGGAAAGAAGGAATCTGGCTACGCATCATGCCTCCGCCTTTAATCTGTTCATCAAAAACATGGATTTCGTAACCCAGTGGAGCCAAGTCTCTTGCCACAGTCAATGAGGCTGGTCCGGCGCCAATAAGGGCTATTTTCTTGCCATTGCCTTCGGCAGGGGCTTTGGGAATGAGGTGCTTGATATCGCCTTTGTTATCGGCGGCTACTCTTTTCAGACGGCAGATAGCAACTGGTTCTTCTTCTACTCTTCCACGGCGGCAGGCAGGCTCGCAAGGTCTGTCGCAGGTGCGTCCTAATACCCCCGGGAATACGTTCGATTCCCAGTTAACCATGTATGCTTCGGTATAGCGCTCGGCTGCAATTAGTCTGATGTACTCGGGCACAGGTGTATGCGCAGGACAAGCGTACTGGCAATCTACTACCTTATGATAGTACTCGGGGTCATTGACATTTGTAGGTTCCAACGGTTGAATATTTTTTTATAGTTAAGTCGGATTAAAACTAGTTAATTTTTAACTCAACCCCACCCCTCCCCTCCCCACCAATGGGGAGGGGAGGAAAAGTCCCTCTCCCCACTGTTGGGGCGACCGTCGCGCGGAGAGGGATTTAGGGAGTGGGGTTGAAAAAAATCGGATTAAAACTAATCAAATTTAAAATCTATTGCCAAATAACATTTTGTATTTGGTATAAACTGGCAATGATTATATGATATTCTGTCAAAAAAGTATAAATTTTACATCTGTTTCAACTCACTAACCAATTTAGTCAGCACGCCCTTGGCATCGCCGAAAAGCATACTTGTTTTCGGCTGATAAAACAGCAGATTATCAATACCTGCATAGCCTGCGTTCATACTTCTTTTATTCACAATGATATTACGTGCATTTTCCACATCAAGAATAGGCATACCGAATATAGGCGACGATGGGTCGGTCTTAGCCGCAGGGTTTACCACATCGTTGGCACCTACTACCAATACTACGTCTGTTTTGGCAAACTCAGGATTGATGTCTTCCATCTCCACCAGTTTATCATAAGATACATTACTTTCGGCAAGCAGCACATTCATGTGTCCGGGCATACGACCTGCCACCGGGTGAATGGCGTATTCAACACTCACACCTCTTTCTTCAAGCAATGTTTCCAGTTCATGAATCACGTGTTGCGCCTGTGCTACGGCTAAACCATAGCCCGGCACTATCACTACTTTTTTGGCATAATTCATCAGAATAGCCACATCAGAAATCGAAATATCCTTGATGCTTCCCTTCATATCATCATTGCCTGCTGCACTCGCACCACCTCCACCGAAAGCTCCGAAAATTACATTGCTTAACGGGCGATTCATGGCCTTACACATAGCCAGAGTAAGAATGGTGCCAGCCGAACCTACCAGAATACCACCTGTAAGCATCACCTGATTCTGATACAGGAAGCCCCCGAAAGCAGCAGCCAGACCTGTAAATGAATTAAGCAAAGAGATTACAACAGGCATATCGGCCCCACCGATAGGAATCACAAACAGAACACCATAGATCAGCGCTGCTGCAAAAAGTAATATCGGCAATAGCATGTGCTCGGGCTGTGCATAGACAATATAGATACCAAAGGCAATAAGGGCTATCATTACCACAGTATTCAGAATATTGTAAGAGGGTATTCTGATAGGCTTTTTCATGGTTTCGTTGAGTTTCAGGAAAGCAATGATACTTCCGCTGAAAGAAACCGAGCCGATAATCATTCCGGCTATGATGGTTGCCATTGCACCTGTTTTACCTATATTATGTTCGTATTCCATAATGCCAATCAGGGCCGCACAGGCACCACCCATTCCATTGAAAAGCGATACCAGTTCAGGCATTTTGGTCATTTGTACTTTGTTGGCAGTTAGCCAACCTGCAATAGTACCAATGCCGATGGCAGCCAGAATCAATATGATTTTCAAAGGTTCTCTTGAAGTGAATCCTCCCGGATGATTATACCACAAAATAGTACCTGCAATAGCCAGTGTCATACCAAAGGCGGCATATAAATTCCCTCTCCGGGCAGTATCGGGGTGGCTAAGCATTTTTAAGCCGATTACGAAGGTAACTGAGCCTATTAAATAGACTATATCAAGAATATATTTTATCTCCATTGCACAAAGGGCCTTGTTAGGATATTTTGGGTTCTTATTTTTTCTTAAACATTTCCAGCATTCTGTCTGTCACGGCAAATCCACCCACTACGTTCAGTGTTCCTAATACCACGGCCACAAAACCCAATGCTAATGCCAGTATATTATCAACAGGTGTATTGAGCATGACGATAATGGCACCTACAATTACCACACCATGAATCGCATTAGCGCCACTCATTAAAGGGGTATGCAGCACAGCAGGTACTTTACCGATTACTTCTACGCCTACAAAAACAGATAATATCAGAATGTATATCATCTCAATATTTTCGCCCAAAAAACTGACTATGTCGTTAATCATTTGTATTATGGTTATTTAGATTTTGATGTGATTCTTGTTTTGTTGAATTGTATTTGTTTGATTTTGTAGAGACTACATGTTGGCGTCTCCATTGGTATATCCTAACCAATAAATTCTGATTGGGTATATGTATCTCCACCAAAAAACGGTTTAAACCTATTCATATACCCGTGGAGACGCCAACATGTCGTCTCTACAGAATAAATCTTTATTTATTTCACCACCGATGTATGCACGGCCTTGCCTTCATGCACGATTAATGAACCTTTGGTTATTTCTTCTTCCATTTCCCATTTGAATCCGTCTTTGGTTGCCAGATGTAACAAGAATGTGGCAATATTTTTGGCATATAACTCACTGGCATTCAATGGCAAAAGAGACGGGATATTGGGTTCGCCTACAATGGTTACACCATGTTTTACTATGGTTTTGCCGTATTCGCTGCAGGCACAGTTACCGCCCTGTTCTACCGCCATGTCAACAATTACCGAACCCAGTTTCATGCTTTTTACTACCTCTTCAGGTATTAGCATAGGGGCTTTTTTACCCGGTATCAGGGCTGTGGTAATAACAAGATCTGCTTCGCTGATGTGTTTGGCAATTACCTCTTGTTGTTTTTTGAGAAAATCTTCTGATACGCCCTTCACATAACCCCCTTCAATCTTGATGGAATCATCGCCTTTTACTTCGATGAATTTTCCGCCTAATGATTGTACCTGCTCTTTGGTCTCCGGGCGAATATCACTTACCTCTACAACCGCCCCAAGGCGTTTGGCTGTGGCAATAGCCTGCAAGCCTGCTACACCTGCACCCATAATGACTACTTTGGCAGGTTTGATTGTACCTGCGGCTGTCATGAGCAAAGGGAATATTTTGCCTAAGTGATAAGCCCCGATAATAACAGATTTATACCCTGCAAGATTGGCCTGCGAACTCAGAGCATCCATTTTCTGGGCTCTGGAAATACGGGGGATGGCATCGACCGAAAAGGCAGAAATGCCTTGTTTTACACTCGCTTCTATCAGTTCGGGATTAGTGGCGGCATACATGAAAGAGATAGACGCTGCCCCTTTTTTCATTTGGCCGACTTCTTCAACCGTAGGTGGATTTACTTTCAGCACTATATCGGCACTTGCAAGCAGAGAAGCTTTGTTTTTCTCAATTGTAGCGCCAACGGATGCGTAAGCAGTATCTTCAAAAAAGGAAGAGGTTCCGGCTTCGTTTTCAATCGCACACTCAAATCCGGCTTGAATCAGTTGTTTGCAGACTTCGGGACTTAGGGCAACACGTCTTTCAAAAGGTTTGGTTTCTTTGATTATTGCTATTTTCACAGGGTCGTAAACTTAATTTTATGTCGGCACTAATGTAGGAATAATTCAAGTATTTATCAATATATTCATAAGTTAAATTGCCGTTAAAAAAAGCTTTCGACCTAATGCGGGATTTTGGGGGATAGGAGGGGGTATTTTTTCGACGTGTGGGATACTATTTTTTAAGGCACCTGCGGCAAATAATCAAAAGGCAGTAACTCACCTATTTTCTCACTTCCAAAGCGGCCTTCAAAGATAATGGCTAAGGGATTAATGAGATGTCCGTTTTTTTCTATTAATACTGGAGGTTCCAGAATGGAAAGGATTGAGATTTGGGGGGTGTTTTTTTGTCCGGAGCCTGCGAATTGTTCCTCTTCAAATTCTTTATTGTAGATAACGTATAAATGATTGCTGAAATCAATAGTATAAATATTTGCTTTTGTACTCACAATTTCGGATTCTTTCAGAGGTGTTCTTACCAGATATTGTACGTATTTACTAAAGCCTGAGGTACCTATTTTCCTAAGTGATTCATTGATTCGCAGTTTAAGGTCGGTAGAATCGACTATCATTTTTTCTTTCGATGCCGCACTGATAATATTGCCGGCAGAGTCTTTTTGTGCAGCCACTAACGGCACAGAAAAAATCTTTTTCTCCTGCCTGATTAAAGTGTGCATTACATAGCCTTCTTCTGTGAGCTTATGCTCTGTCAGGGCTTTAAAAAAATGCTGAGAAGAGCCGTAATAAGCCTTGTTTCTGTTTTCCATCCATTGCTTTCGTCTCCTGTCGCTTCGGGTTTTCATTTCTTCAAAGAAAGGATAGCCCCAGAATGAGGTATATTGATCTTTGAAATTGTATCTGAATTCTTCCAGCTGGTATTTTATGACATAGCCTAAAACTTTGTTTTCAATTTCCAATGGCTCATTTGCCCTGATTATCACTTCAGATTCGTCGTTGCTCATTCTGAATGTCAGTACTCCCGGATTTTTCAGTTTACATTCTTTCGAAAACTCAGTTTTGCCCATGAAGCCTTCCTGAAAAACATTGAAATATCTTTTAAACCCGTCTCTGATGAGCTTAACCGTAACTCCCTGCAATTCAATCACATCCGCATTGAGCAACACCAGTAGTGGTCTTTTCAGTGTATCCGCTTTTAACTGAATCGAGAATGTCTGGTATCCTACATAGCTTATTACCAAGTCTATGGTTCCTGCCGGCACATTAGTTAGTTTGAATCTGCCTTTATCGTCCGTTTGCTGACCTTTTGTAGTATTACTGACGAATACATTGGCAAATATCAGCGGCTTTTTGTCTGCAGCATCAACCACTCTGCCTTCAATAGTAAGTTGAGACCAACCGGAAAATGAAAAACAGAATAGTAAGAAGAAAAAGGTAATGACTTTAGGGTACATGCGTAATCAATAGGGAAAGTATTTTATATAATGACGTAAATTTATAACTAATTGCTTAGTTATTTTTTCAAAAAAATAGGAATTTTTTAAATGTGAGGTTATAGTGGGCTATAGATAGAAGCAAGTAATTGCCACAATGTTTCACTATTCATTATGACATACTGTTAAGTATTGTGTCCCAGTGTACATTGCTGCTTTTGGCTAAAGCCAATTAGGTTGTTGTAGTTTATTTTAGCTCCCGCTAAAGCAGGAGGCAATTGAGCCCCCATTTTCAAATGGGGGTATAAAATGGAAAATCATACCTATTGGCTTTAGCCAAAATGTATCATCCTTAAATAGAGTTTGTATCAGCCAATTTTTAGGACTAGACAATAGCATCGGCTGTTGCAATGATTTGTGAATCATAGTGCCCTTTGTGCACATTGTGGCAATTAATCGAAACTTTGAAATAATCATAAGTTTCATTATTATTGAATAAAATTTTGCACCCACATGGAAGAACAAAAGAAAATAACCAAGCATTACGCTAATGACGAAGTGACGATTGTCTGGCAACCACATATGTGTATTCACTCTGCTATCTGTTTTCGGGGATTACCGCATGTATTCGACCCTCGGAAGCGTCCTTGGGTGACACCTGAGCATGAAGGCGGCGAGAAGATTATGGCACAGATTGATAAATGTCCTTCTGGTGCATTATCTTATTTTAAAAATGAGGTAGGGGAGCAG
>CALRLS020000111.1:0-12448 GCA_943368815.1 Cyanobium sp. NIES-981 | reverse complement strand
TTGCTTTACTTATTTTTGTTTTTGTTTTGATGATTCAAAGGTATATGTTTAACTTGGTACTATGCATTACAAACTACTCGAATGGTTATTTTAAAAGGATAAACGGTAATTAGATTTGATAACCTTGAAATTCATTTTTTGTAAAATTTTATTTCGTTAAATCCTGTTAATTACTAAATAAAAAGAGTCTTACAGAACAATATTTTGCGAAACCTTAATTTTTGTTAAAATCTCTTATTTCCTTTCTCCTCTCTTTTTCTCTTTTCGTTTTGCTTTGACGATTCAAAATTATAGCGCTTTTTTTAATCTGATTGGCTACAATTTACAAACGGTCAATGTCAACTTATAAACGGTTACTCTAAGCTTACTTTTGGTTCGATTCGGGCATTTGACAAAATTATATTCTATCTGTATATACTTTGCTTTTCTAAAAAGGTTACAAACAAAATTATATTTTGGTAAAACCCTCTTTTCGCCCTTTCGCCTCATGCTTACATTATATATATATGACAAACTCGTGCCAGAAAACTTTAAAATTTGTTAAATTATACTTAAGTTCCTCATAATCAAGCATTTATACATATTTATCCGTGCCAAAAAAATTTACAGAACACTGAAATTTGTCCGTTTCCGTACGTTTTTATTCCGTTTTCGTACACTGCGGCGAACAGTACTTTTATTTCTGGCACTCTACTATATGGTTTTAAGTCCTGAAAGAGTGGTTTCAGAGGGGCAGAAAAATAAATTTTATCAAATTTTTGAGAAATAATTTTTAAAAAAACTTGTAGCTTGCAGTTCAAATCTATAGCACTAGCCAATAGATACCGTAACATTCAACCTTATTTACTCAAGATGAAAAAAATACAGATTTTAGCGTCTTCATTTGCCATTGCAGTTTTAATCAGCTGTAATACTAACGCACAAACCAAAAGTACCGTACCGGAAGTTTCGCCCGCTCCCATGAAACCGGACATGACAGAAATCTGGAATCCGGAAGTAGCTATAGTAACACCCGGTAAAACGAATTCTGAAGCTCCTTCTGATGCCATCGTACTTTTTGATGGAAAAGACTTATCGCAATGGGTTAGTGCCAAAGACGGTAGCGCTCCAAAATGGAACATTGTAAATGGTATAATGGAGGTAGCCCCTGGTACAGGTGATATTAAAACCAAAATGAAATTCGGAGATTGTCAGCTACATATTGAATGGAGCGCACCGGACGAAGTAAAAGGCAACAGCCAGGGACGTGGTAATAGTGGCGTTTTCTTCCAGGATCGTTATGAATTACAGGTATTGGATTCATACCAGAACCGTACATACCGTAACGGACAAGCCGGAAGTATTTATAAAGATCAGGGACCATTAGTAAACGTTACACGTGGGCCATTAGAATGGAATACTTATGATGTTATCTATACAGCTCCGCGTTTCAAAGCAGATGGCCGTATTGATTACCCTGCACGTATTACTGTATTGCATAATGGTGTGGTGGTTCAGAATAATACTACTATACTTGGATTGACTCTTTACATAGGCTTACACTCATATCCTGAAGCTCATGGTGATGATGTAATTCATTTACAAGACCACGGTAACAAAACTCAATTCAGAAATATCTGGATTAGAAAACTGTAATACTTACTACATTATATATAGTAATGCAAATGCCACTTCTGAAAAGGAGTGGCTTTTTTTGTCTGAACTCTGATTGAACTGATTGGATTGATTTAACTGAAGCAATAGTTCTGAATACTACCAAAATCATAAAAATCAGTGAATCAGGTAAATCATAGTTCAT
Organism: Cyanobium sp. NIES-981; assembly: GCA_943368815.1. GTDB lineage: Bacteria > Bacteroidota > Bacteroidia > Cytophagales > Spirosomataceae > Emticicia. The sequence continues at coordinate 10,650 of CALRLS020000111.1, read as the reverse complement.
GACTAATGTTTTCAAGATTAAATTTCCTTAATCCTTATTTTCCTTAAAACCAATCACCATAACAATCTGTTCTTTAAATATCTATATTATACAACTACAATCATATACTCCAAGGCTATATAACGATGAAACAAAGCAAACTAGGAAATCAGGGTCTGGTAAGTTCACAAATGGGTTTAGGCTGTATGGGTATGTCAGAGTTCTACGGCAATACTGATGAAGCAGAATCATTGCGTACCATTCATAGAGCTATTGATTCAGGAGTAAGTCTTCTGGATACTGCTGATATGTACGGTCCTTTTACAAATGAGATACTTTTAAGCAAAGTACTGAAAGAACGGCGGAAAGAAGTAGTATTGGCTACCAAATTCGGCATAGTCAGAAGTGCCACTGATCCTACTGTAAGAGGTTTTAATGGTTCTCCTGAATACTGTAAAAAGGCTTGTGAGGATAGTCTTCAAAGATTAGGCATAGAAACCATTGATTTATACTATCTACATCGCCTCGACCAGAATGTACCGATTGAGGAAACCGTAGGTGCAATGGCCGATTTAATTAAAGAAGGTAAGATTCGTTACATAGGCTTGTCAGAAGTTGCCCCTGATACATTGCGTAAGGCTTTTAAAGAACATCCTGTTACGGCTTTACAGACCGAATACTCACTCTGGTCTCGTGAGCCGGAAGATGAGATTATACCAACCTGTCGGGAACTAGGAGTTGGCTTTGTGCCTTATAGCCCCTTGGGAAGAGGGTTCCTGACCGGAGAAATCAAAAGTTTTGATGATTTAGCTCCTGATGATTTCCGTAGAATGTCCCCACGTTTTCAGGGTGAAAACTTTCAGAAGAATCTTGTGCTGGTTGACAAAATCAGGAAACTGGCCGAAGAAAAAGGTTGCACGGCTTCACAATTGGCATTGGCATGGGTAATGGCTCAGGGCGACGATATTTTCCCGATTCCAGGCACCAAAAGAGTAAAATATCTGGAAGAAAATATAGCGGCTGCCGATATTAAACTTTCTGCTGAAGAGTTAGATGAAATTAATACTATTGCGCCAAAAGATGTTGCAGCAGGAACCCGCTATCCTGCAGCCAGTATGCAGTTTTTAAATAAGTAAGTTATACTATTAATAAAGGGCGAAAGTCTTATCGCCCTTTATTAATTATTTAAGCATATCTATTATAAAATCTAATTCTTTCCCTGCCTCAATTTCAAAGTCAGGTTTTACTCCGATTCTTTCCCATGATATTTCTGTACCCGGAAGTGTAGGCGCGGCCGTAGAAACAGAAACAAAAAGTTTATCGTTTACAACATACCAGGAATTCATATGTGCTGCACCTGCCGAAGACTGACCAACTATTTTCGCTCTGTTCTGTTTTTGCATTGAAAAGGCAAATGCCTCTGCTGCAGACCCCGTACCTTTGTTGACAATAATATAAAGAGGATTATTGTATTTTTTTTCTGTCAACCACGATACGGTCTTATCTGTATATATATTACCAGTTCTGCTTTTAAATTCAAGTAATACTACATCTTTTGGTAAAAAATAGGTCGGAAAAACAGCTCCTACATCACTACCACCTCCCCCATTATCTCTTAAATCAATAATCAACGCTTTACTGTTACTTACGAACTGCATAGATGAATAAAGTGTAGGTAAACTTTTCTCAGAAATATTTATTTCTGAAAGTTTTATGTATCCTATATTCTTTTCCAGAATCTTTATTTGCTGAAATCCGTAATTCTTTTGAATTGCATTTTCGCCATAAAAAAATGGGTCATAGCTCGTTTGATTTTTAGTTTCTATATTAACCTTTTTTTCAGCATCTATAAGTTCCCGAACTGTTTCAGGCTCATTTCTTACATACATATGTCCATCATTACTTATATTCAGCACTACACTTGTAATATCTGTTGCCAGGCTTTGCCAATCTTTGTTTTTAGCAAAGTTACCTTGTTCCAGTTCTTTCAATAGTATTTGAGAAATCGACTCTCCTTTTTTTTCAAAAACATAATTCTCTTTAATTAGTAAAGCGATTTTAGTAACCGAGTTTTCAATATCCTGCTTACTAATCGTTTGAGAAAATAGTTGATGACTCAATACAAAGCAAAATAGAAATGCGAATTTATGTAAGTGTGCCATTAGGGTATAGAGCAGGTTTTTATTTAGGACGTTCTTTATGAAGAGCTAATAGTATAGCATTTCGTCTCTTGCCGAGACGAAATGCTGTTAATATTTTAACTAATAATAAACTGTTTTACGTAATGTCTGAATGGTATGAGAGCTATACCTGCCTTTACCCTTAGTTGTATATTCTGGGTGTTCTGGGTGGTCTTGGTGCAACTACCGGAGACGGTGTTCTGACATATCCCACAGGCGCCAAAGGTGTTGGAGCAATAACAGGCGATGCTGGTCTTAGGTTAGCACCTATCGCTCTTGGAGCAGGAGCGGGCATTGGAGAAATAGATGGCTTTGCTGGTATTGGTGGAATTGGAGGCATTAAACTACCAAATCTGTGGAATGTATGACCATTATCTCCGTAAGTACTGAAATTGATATTATCGCCATGTGCTTCTATCGTAAAATCCTTGTCTTTCATGCCTCTCATGCGACTTCCCCAGGTTTTATCAATCCAGTTCCATACTTTTTCATACACTGCAGGCGTTTGTTGCTCCAAATCAATCAGAAGCTTATTACCTTTCAGTCGTATCTCAAAATCTTTCTTATCTTTAATTAAGCCCTCTTTGAAAAGCATTTCACCAAAATCTCTGAACTCTTTCTTAAAACGTGCTTCTTCTTCTTTGGCCAGTTTTTCAATCACCCGTCCTTTTTCTTCCATCAGGTGGCTTAGGCTATCCATAGGTCTCTCATAACGGCTCATTAATCTTTGTAAACTATCCATCGGATTATTTAAACGCTCCATTTTTTGTTGAATAGGAAGCATTTCTGATTCTACCTTGCGCATTTCTTCTTCAAACACTTGCATCTGCTTTTCTAAATCACGTTCTTTTTTCTCCAGATTTTTCATTTTCAATTCTGCATCTGCCGGCATTCTGGTATCACGATACTGGTTTTCTATTTTTCTCATGGCCAGACTTACCTCCTGCATTTCTATAGAAAGATTCTCAATCTTTCTTTGAGGGGCACGCATTTTATTCGAAATCGCCTCCATGTCTTTGCCGTGCTTTTCCATCAGTTTTCCGTATTTATCTTCCATCTGCTTGCTATACTTTTCCATTTCGCGGCTGTACTTCTCCATTTCTTTGCTTAATAGCTCCATTTCGTTTTCAACTTCATGCAATCTTGAAGTATCAGCAACATAGCCCTCATTATTGAAAAACTGCTCATTTACCTCGTCCATTTCATTTTCTTCAATACCGGGCACCATAGCGAAATTGGCATCTTTCGCTTTCAGAAAATCCAGCGCATAGGCTTTCATATTATCAAACTCTTTGCCTGTCAGCTCTTTGCCTTCAACCACAATCTTTACAATATCTCCCTTTTCATTTTTATATACGCCTATGTTCTTTTTATCTTTTTCAAAGAAGTAGAAATCAAATTGTTTCTCAGGTTTTACAAACTCATTGTTTGTATTTTTTGACGACGGGTCGTTTTTCGCTATTCTTTCCTGTCCGTAAGCAATACCCATTGCTGCAATAAGCACCATGCCTACAAAAACAGCCCAATTGCCATAACTCATCGGTTTTGCATCGTTAATACCTACAATGCGCTTGATTCGGTCCATAAAAGTCTGACGTTTTGCGCCGAATGCCATAGCCAGGCGTGGCTGATGCTGAAACGTAGCTACCTGTGTTAAGGCTTTGGCTAATACCAGCCTGTCGCCACAGATATTTACTGCAAAATCATCACAACAGTTTTCTCTTTCATCACGCACTTGTGCCGAGATAAACCAGGTAGCAGGATGATAGAAGAACAGTATTTCAATGCAACTCTGGAAAATGTTAATCAGATAATCGTAGCGTTTGATATGTGCAAGCTCGTGTGCTAAAACCGCTTCTAATTGCGTAATGGTAAGCCCTGACATAATACCTGCCGGAAGCAGAATAATGGGTTTTATCCAACCGATGGTCATAGGTACTATTGCCTTGGCAGATTCAAATAAGCGGATAGGCATATTCAGCTGAATTTTCTCCTGCAATTCTTCCATAATAGCCATTACTTCGTCTCTCACAGGGCTGATTTTTTGTACCTTCAGTTGTTGTACATATACAAAGCCTATAATCAGACGAAGCAATAGAAGATTTGCGCCTATAAACCAGAACAAAACAAAGGTATCGAGGTTATTCTGGATGAATATTTCTACTTGCTGAATGAGCGTCAGTTTTGATTTAGCAAATACAGAGATACCCTCCAGATTAGTGGTAGCATTCTGGATAAAGAAAGCAGTGAATTTTTGTTTTCCGTTTTCGGCGATTTGGGCAGGCTGATAAACTATGCCGAAAGTAACAATGGCACTGACTAGCTGCAAACTCAATGCACCGATGCCTTGCCAGTAACGGGCATTAGAAGTTTTGAAAACCTGGCGTAGAATACTAAAGGCCACTAGAATGGCAAGCCCTTGCCACAATGAGTGGATGAGTGTCCAGCCCAATGCTGAACTGATGTTTTCGGGAATTCCGGCAGTAAAATCAAAAAGCTTTTTCATAATTTAATGTAAGTATTTTATTGTTTCTGAATAGGTTATTGTCCTTTTTCGATTGAATCAATCAGTTTCTTAATTTCTTCCAGTTCTTCTTTGCTCACCTGCTGATTACCCAGTGCCTGCATAACCATTCTGGTTGCCGAGCCCCGGAAAGTAGTACCGATGAATTTGTCCAGAAGCATGTGTTGTGTGGGTTCTTCACCGACTGCTGCTACATAGACATGATACCGACCCTCATCTGTACGGCTTACCAGTTGTTTCTCAAACATAATCTGCATGAGTTTGAGTGTTGTGGTGTAGCCCACTTCTTTGTTTTTAGAGAGTTCGTCGTTTACCTGTCGAACGGTTGCTTTACCTAAAGCCCACAAAATCTGTAAGATTTCTAATTCAGACTCGGTGGGCTTGATATTCATTTGCTTTTCCATAATTTTTGTTTTAATACTAATAATTTTATCAGTTGACCTGACATCAGACATCTACGAATGATTTCGTAACAAATGTAATAGGAAAGAAATTATATTTCCAAATTTTATTACGAAATTTTTCGTAGATGAATTGAATTTAAGTTTTTTTAACAGAAAACCCTTGTGGCGCGAGCCTCCGGCTCGCATTTGACTACTTATTGGATAGATAATTTATAAAGAAAGGAGGACAGCAATTTCTACCACACTGCGAACCGGAGGTTCGCGCCACAAGCAGGCTAGACGAACAATTACAGCGATATCTTCTTTGTTTTGAATGAAAATACGCATATTTGCTTTAATAATGCCCAAAATAGTCTATCTCAACCCTGTGCAGTATGCGTATATTGATTGCAGATGACCATCAGTTTATATTGGATAGCCTTGAAATGCTGATTTCGACTATGCATGAACATGAGGTAATTGGTACCTATGGCAGTGGTACTGAAGTACTGAACGCTTTGGCGGAAAACAGCGAGATTGATGCTATTTTATCTGATTATAACATGGGCGGACTCAATGGGATAGAAATGACCCGGGAGATTAAACAACGCTTTCCGCATATAAAGGTCTTGCTACTGACTGTTTCGGAAGATGCCGAGACTATTAAAGAAGCTTTTGAAGCAGGGGTATCCGGCTATGTAATGAAAAAAGCAGGCAAAGCCGAATTACAGAAAGCCCTCCGGACGATTGCTTCAGGCGAAAAATATTATAGTGAATCGGTTGTATTTGAATTATTGAACAGAGATAAAAAAATAGGCGACCTGGTACATGAGTCCAACACTCAGGGTCTATTGACTGAACGGGAACAGGAAATTATCCGCCTGATTGCAAAGGAACTATCAACTAACCAGATTGCCGCCAAACTTTTTATCAGTCCGGCTACCGTAGAGACCCATCGGCACAATATCCTGAAAAAACTAGGTGTCAAAAATTCAATCGGTATTGTGATGTACGCCGTTAACAATAAGCTTGTGTAGCGTTTTATCCCAAAGGCACTTCTACTACTACTTCTGTTCCTTTTTCAGGTATACTTACAAAGTCCACTTTTCCATGTAAAGAAGCTATCCGGGTTCTGATATTAGTTAGTCCCATACCATGTTTTGATGCTTTTTCTGAAATACCTATTCCATTGTCTTTCACAACCAGCTGCAATTTATCGGCACGCTGTGTTAAAGAAATATCTGCTTCCGCAGCCTGTGAATGTCTGAGAACATTATTAGAGAGTTCCAGTATCACGCTGAACAACTCATACTCTATTTTATTGGCAAAACGCTCATCCTGTGTAGCGATATTCAAAGAAAAATTTGTTTTGCCAAACGAATTGATTTCTTTAACCATACTCTCCAATGCTCTGGCAAGACCATGTAATTCGAGTTCAGCGGGAAGAAGATTGTGTGAAAGCAAACGCACATCTGTATAAACTTCTGACAAGGCCTCTACTGTAGAAGCATAAATCTTACCCTCTTTCTCGGTCTCAAAACTTGGGTTAATTGCCTCCAGGCGCCAACGCAGACTGGCTATTTTTGCCGAGATATTATCGTGTAATTCACTTGCTACACGTTTACGTTCAATGGTCTGTCCTTTTAATAAGGCTCCTTGTATCTCCTCGTTTTTCTGCACCAGTTCAGCATTAATCTGTTTCAGGTGTTTATTATTTCTGAAAACATAGGCCATTAGAATAAGACCGGCTATAAGGCTGAAAATAAGGCCAATGCCTATCAGGCTTTTCTTTTCATCGGCCTGTTTCAATGCTTCGTATTCAAGCGTCTTGATACGGGTTTGTTGTTTAGCAAAATTATAGTCTGCCTCCAGTTCTGCATATTTCTGATTGACCGATACCCTGCCCAGACTATCCTCATGGGTTTTATATTCTTTCAGGTATTTCAGCGCATTACCACTATCGCCTGCCATTTCGTAAGTCTGATAAATATGATTTTCTGCTCTCGAAATCATTTCCATCCAGGCTGATTTTCTGGCATATTCAAGGCTCAACTTGCGGTATTCTATGGCTCTGGCAAATTGCTTTTTTTTCTCATAGATTTCTGCCAGGTCAGAATAAATCGCAAAAATTACTACCCTGTTATTGGTTTCCTGTGCGTATTTCAAAGCTTTATCACGGTAATAAGCTGCCAGAACTTCGTTACCCAATTGTGTATAGCAATTGGCAATACAATGAGGGTTATCGGCTTTGAGGTTGGCACTGGTAGCACGTGGTAATAGTTTTTCGACTTGCAGATAATAAGTCAATGCTTTTCTATAGTTTTTAATACCGAAATTCTCATAATAATTATAATCGCCATAGAAATCCAGAATCCAGCATAAATTATTGGTATTATGGGTCATTTTTGCCAATGGGAGCGCTTTTTCCATGTATTCTATGCACTTATCTGTTCTGCCATTATTATTTAATACAAAACCCGTAAGTATATAGGTATAGCATAAATCATAAGGATTACCCCCGGCTTTTGTTAGGGTTTCTATCGCTTTTGAATACAATTTCAGTGCTTCAGTATAATTACCGTTCCTATCCTGTTTTTTTCCTAAAGCTCTCATATAAAGCCCTTTGCCTTTAAGCCAGTTAGTTTTCTGGGTAAAACTTCTTAAGGAATCCAATAGGCCATCAGCTCTTTTATCTGCCAGGTTAATTGTGCGTTCTGTTAACAAGCTTAATTTTCCAATGATTAGAGTATCCCCCTGAAAGGAGTGCTTTTGTGCATTCAAAGCCTGAATCTGGCTAATCAATGTATCCAATGAGGGATTCTGAGCAAGCCCTGTGAAAGACAAGCCAATTAAACAGAGGCACCAAAAAAACTTATTCATTGGCAGCGAAGAATATGAGGTATAGGTAAAAATAGTAGATTTAGGTAATGCTTTACAAGATAGCACCTCAAAATACAGGGAAACCTGTATGAAAATAAATACTTCTCTGTACCTGAATAAAAAAAGCATCAGGGTTTCTGATGCTCTCATTTGTTGGCTTTATTAAAATTTGTTACAAGGTAAACCCTTCATATTATTTCTTTTTCAACTCAATATCCATAGATGCGGCAGGCATTTCCAGCGCAACCCGGTCTATGCCTCCTTTCGCATTCATCAGAAATTTGAATTTGATATTTTCCCAATCTCCCAGGGCTTCAAAAATATCGTAATGATAATGACGCAAAGCGATTTTTTCTGTATGAAAATCAGCTTTTAAGGAATCACCATCTACACTAATTGCTAATGTACCATAAGCAGGATGCTCGTAAACTCCTGCATAATTGGACAATGCATGTGTAGGTCTGGTATCTTTTTGTCGTTGCGTCTCATTATCTATTTTTGCTTTAGCTGACTTGTCTTTGGTTTCCTGGAAATCCTTTCTCAATCGGTTATTCCAGTCTACCAGATTTTTTTCAAGATAAGTATCAGCAATATAATTAGTAATGGTTGTTACAAAATTATAGCCCACAACGCCTGTGTTTGTAGTAATGAACACAGCCAGCTTATCATTAGGAAAAACTGTCATCTGTGAACGATAGCCCTCAATTGAGCCTCCATGCTGGCGACGAAGGTGCCCGCGATACGTATTGATTGTCCAACCCATGCCGTAAGTACCAAAACCCAGTTCAGGATATTTTGCTTCGGCAGGTTGTACTACTGCCAGGGGCGTATGGTTTTCTTTGAGGTTTTTCTCAGAAACAATTACTTTATCGGCCGTTTTGCCATTGTTCAGTTGCAATAATAACCAGTTTGCCATTTCTGTTACATTGGCTTTTACAGCTCCGGCAGGTCCTATACCATCCACATTACTATCAAAACCTGCTTCTTTTTCCAGATTTTTTTCATCATCATACGAAAGCGAATAATCCGTACTTTTCAACATTTCCGGATAAGTCAGCACTGTGGTTTTCATGCCCAATGGGTCAAGAATTTTTTCTCGCATGTATTCTTCCCATGTTTTACCCGACAGGCGTTCAATCAAAACCCCTGCCGCCATATACATCAGGTTATTGTACTGATATTGGGCATAAATTGGTTTATTGAGCGGCAGATACTTCAACCTGTCAAACATTTCCTTCCTGTTCAGGGGCGAAGATACCCATACATAATCGTGGCGAGGTAAACCCGACCGATGGGAAACCAAATCACGGGCGGTAATAGTGCGTGTGGCATATTCATCATTCAGCTGAAAATCGGGCATATATTCCTTTACTGGCTTATTCCAGTCAAGTTTGCCTTCATCTGCCAGAATGGCCAGACAGGCAGCAGTGAAAGATTTTGAACAGGATGCAATGCCAAAAAGCGTATTAGCCGTTACAGGAGTCTTTGTTTTAATATCTTTTACTCCATAACCCTTGGCATAGAGCAGTTTGCCATTTTTTACAATACATAAAGCTGAGCCGGGCACTGCCCATTCAGCAAGCATTCTATCCACAAAAACATCCAGTTCTTTCAGCGTATCGACAGGAGCAATCGCTTTGGTTTTTTTCTTTTGGGCTAAGGCCGGAGAGAATATAAATAGGAGAAGAAGCAAATAAATATTTTTCATCAGGTAGGAGAAACTGTTTCTCAGTTTAGGTTATGACCAAAAATAAGGAAATCTGATGAAATAAGGTTAGAATCAATTTAAAAAATAAATATTGAGAATATAAAAAACTATTTTAAATTGCGTGAAAATTTCACGAACATGCTTATTAGGTTTGTTATAAATAATATTTCATCTTTTGGTACTCAAAAGGAATTTAATCTTTTACCTAATACAAGATTAGGCACATTAAAAGACCACATATACCAATTTTCAAATTTTGAGGTTCTGAAACTTTCTGCAATATATGGAGCTAATGGAGCCGGGAAGTCAAATTTAGTTCATGGGTTAGGTATGCTCAAATTTCTAATAACACAAGAAACTATACCAGCAAAACTAAGAAATGGACAATTCAAATTTCAGAAAAATAAAACGCCAAAACCTCAATTATTAGCTATTGAGTTTATGTATAAAGATTCGACATTTTATTATGGGATAGAAATAATGGATGGGATAATTTTAACTGAAGAATTATATGAATCAGGTATGGGTATAAAGGAGGATATTCTAATTTTTGAACGGAAGACTCATGAAAATGAAAAAACTACCATTCAATTCTCTGATGATTTTGAAAGAGATGAAAAAAATCAAATTCTTAAAGAGATATTGATTCAGGAATTTGTTAAGCCCAATAAACCTATTCTAAAGCTACTATCAAATAGAGATAATAAAGATTTACAATTGATAAAGAAAGCTTACGAGTGGTTTGACGAAGCTTTAATTACAATCTTCCCAGATGCAAAACCTAAAGCACTATCATTTTTAATAGATTCAAATAGTAACTTTAAAGATTTTACTAATAGCATGATGGGTTCGCTTTGTATTGGAATAAACCATTTACAAGTTCAAAAAGAGAAAATTGAAGATTTTTTTGGTAAAGACAATCTAGAGCAAATGCAAAAAATATTAGATAAAGTAGAAGAATCACCTGAAAATATGATGAGTTTAAAACTTAAAAAT
>CALRLS020000110.1:0-12456 GCA_943368815.1 Cyanobium sp. NIES-981 | reverse complement strand
CATGAATGGTTGGCAGCATACCAAAGATAAGTCGGCCTCCAAATGGCTTTTAAAGGATGGTGCCATGCTTGCCAAAAATGGTACAGGCGAATTGATGACCAAACAGGAATTCGGCAGTTTTCAGCTACATGTAGAATTTAATATGCCCCTCGATTCTAAGAAAGCAGGATACCCAAATGGTGGCAATAGTGGGGTGTTTTTACATGGTAAGTATGAGATTCAGATTTTTGATTCATACAATAACGAAGTGCCCATCTATGCCAATGGGCAGGCTGGTAGTGTATACAAGCAGGTGATTCCCTTAGCCAACGCAATACTGAAACCCGGTGAGTGGAATAGCTACGATATATTTTTTACTGCCCCGAAATTCAGATACAATGGCTCAGTTGAAACTCCGGCGTATGTAACAGTGCTGACAAATGGCGTGCTGACGCTAAATCACTTTGAGATTCAGGGAACGATTCAATACATCGGTATTCCGTCGTATGAGTATTATTCGGGAAAAGGACCCATTGCTTTGCAGGAACATGGTTCAGAAGTGTCATTCAGAAATATCTGGATAAGAGAATTATAAGAAATTTTGGTAGAAATCAAACAAATACAAGCGTATGAAACATGGGCCTTGCGTCACTTAGTCATGTGGCCGGATAAACCCCTTGACTTTGTGATGCTTCCCAATGATGCTGATGGCTTACACTATGGCTTGTTTGATAGCGGGCAACTGGTATCGGTGATTTCAATGTTTGTGAGTGATAAACATGCACAATTCAGAAAATTTGCTACTGATAATGCCTATCAAGGTAAAGGTTTTGGTTCACAATTATTAGGATTTCTTATTGATACTGCTAAAGGCTTAAATATCAAGGAATTGGCTTGTGATGCGAGGATAACAGCTATTGGATTTTATGAAAAATTCGGAATGAAAGTGAACTCCGAAGTATTTCAGAAAAGCGGCAAAGATTATGTTCGTATGAGCCTGATGATTTAACAAGGCTATAACCAAAAAACTTTCGGTTTTTTGGTAGTGATGGTAATACTTATATTCCTATTGCCTATTTTTTGAATGAGTTTTCGATAAACAGCAAAGACAATATAAAAGTAGCAATAGACGAAATGCAAATAGTTTTAATCTTGCTACTGTAGCAAGTGTTTTTCTCTTTACTAATTTTTACTTGCTAGATGACGAAAACGGCATTTCAGCTACATTTGAACCACATTATGAGAAACTGGTAGATATACCGGAAATTCCGGAGGAAGAAGTGGGTATGGGAGCAACGGAGGAGGTGGTGGAGACGGCTATTGAGATTGAAATTGATTAATAAGAATAAATTTGCTGAACTGATTAATAATTTAACCTGAATATCAGAATGATAGAAGCTGACGAGCATTATATACTGGTAAGCAACCCTAAGAATCATGAGGATTATGGAGAAAAAATTGTTTTAATGGTAGTAACTTTTGGAGCCTGTTTGCCTCTTTTTTTCTTTGGTTTTTCACATGAACCTTATTTCGAACTCTGGTTGGTAATTGCTGGTTTAATATGCCTCATTATCGGACTTATCACATTAAAGAATGTGCTTAATCTGACTACTTTAAAAATAGGCAGAACAGTAATCTTAGTGAAAAGTATTATCGGGAAGCCGATCGTAATTAACAGACAAGACCTGATTTCTTTTCATGAAAGACATTTAGAAGAGAAATCAAAAAATAGAGTGTATAAATGGAATGAATTGGTGTTTTTTACTAAAGAAGATCATATAACAGTATCCTCTAAAATTCATCCTGACTATAATAAAATAAAGCTGATCTTAACAAAAGATTTGCCCGATTTTTTTAATGGGCCATTGTATAGAAAAAAAGGAAAAATTGAAAGAAAAAAGCTTGGCGCCTTAAAATTATTTGTCTGGGGACTCTTATGTATTTCATTTCCGATTTTAAAATTCTTATATATTAAACGCATAGCATCAGATATAAACTACGACCAATTGATGGAAATAAAAGGAGTAGTAAAAGTGTATCCTGAAACATTGACATCAAGCAAACCCAGAAAAGATATAGGCTTAAAGTTTGAACTGAAAGAATACCCTGATTTTGAGTTTAAAGTATATGAATCTTATTTTATGTTTAATGATTATTCTGACTTTCGGAGTAGTGTATATATGAATAAAGAGGTTATATTATATATCTCTTTAGATGAATACAGGAAAAAGATTTCTAAAGAATCACCTATTAAGTTTAATGATAAGTATTTTGATTTTAATAGTATCAGGGTATTTGGAGCCAAAGTTAATGATAGGCAAATGAGAAGAATAAAGATTGCATCTGGGAATGACCCTGGCCAAATAGAGTTTAATTATTTGAATAGTGCCATTATGTATTTGCTGGTGGGATTATTTGCCCTCTTTATGTATTTAGGAACACAACGATGGAGAGAATATAAAGATTTATTAATTGAAGAAGAAGAAATATAAAGCAAACTTTTAAAACTAAGGGCAATGCTACAATCACTAACCAAATTATTCGACAGGGATTTACAAAGACTCAGAACTGAAATAGAAGCCTATACTAATGAAGAATTATTATGGCAAGTACACGGAGAAATCAGTAATTCGGCAGGAAATCTATGCCTCCACCTGATGGGTAACCTGAATCATTATTTTGGGGCTCAATTGGGTAATACAGGCTATGTCCGGAATCGCCCATTAGAATTTTCAGATAAGAATGTACCCAGAGCAACCATGATTCAGCAGATTGAAGAGGCAAGGGAAATGCTAAAAGAAGTATTGCCCAGGCTTAACGAAGAAGTGCTGGCCCAGAACCATACAGAAGAATATAATAAAGGACAAGATACCAACGAGTATTTCCTGATTCACCTGTACGGACATTTCAATTATCATTTAGGACAAATTAATTATCATAGGAGACTTATAAACCATTGAGTGAATTGGTGATTGAGTGAATGAGTGATTAGAAATCTTGCATTCGAAATTAATCACTAAATCGCTCAATCACTCATTCACTCAATAAAAAATAAAAATATGCAACCTATACCAATCAGAACGACCGTTGTGGGTAGTTATCCTTTTCCGGGATGGCTCGAATTCTCTTCTATGAACCTTGAAAAATTTGGTGCGGCAGATATAGAAGAAATGATTGAGGATGCGGTTATTGCTGCCATCCATGACCAGGCTACAGCCGGATTAGATGTGATTACAGACGGCGAACAAACCCGCCTTGATTTTAATTTATCTTTCTACGGATTCATCAAAGGGCTTGAACCCAATCATTCAGAAACCCGTAAGTTTGGCCCACCAGCACACGACCAACGTGGCAAGCATTCTATTGTAGAGCCATTAACTGCACCAAAGGGATTGGGAGCCGTAAGGGAGTACCAGCGTCTGGCCAGATTAGCACCGCAAGGGCATACCCTGAAAGCCTCTGTACCGGGACCGTATACCCTCTCAGGACGTATGCTGCCTGATGGCAAAATTTATAAAGACCGATTTGAAGTAACCGAAGGACTTTTGCCATTCGTAAAGAAGGAATTAGAAGATCTGGTAGCAGCCGGTTGCACTGAAATCACAGTTGACGAGCCTTCAATGTCTTGCTATGCTTATAAAGAAGATACCAAACGATTTGTGGATATATTCAACCGGACTATTGCAGGTGTCGTGGGTAAAGCACGTGTATCTACGCATTTATGCTTTGGTAATTTCAAAGGTCGTCCGGTAGGTTATCGGAAATTACACCCGATGTTACCTGATTTTCTGGATATGAATGTGGATGAAATCCATATCGAAATGGCCAACCGTGAGTTTGATGAAGTAGAATTGTTGGCTGAATTTGCTCAAAAAATGGACGTTGCTGTGGGCATTATTGATGTAAAGAACTATTATTGCGAAACCGTAAAAGACGTAATAGAACGGATAGAGCTTTGTCTGAAATATGTTCCTGCCGAAAAACTGGCAGTCGCACCTGATTGCGGCCTGAGCCAGACTGCCCGCTGGGCATCACGCCAGAAACTAAAAGCCATGTGCGATGGCGCAAAGGCTGTGCGGGAGAAGCTGGGATTGTGATTTTTTGTCTGAACTTTGATTTACCTGATTGCACTGATTAATATGATTTTATTGAAAAGCAATACTGCTTTAATCAGCGTTATTTATAGCATGATATTACTGAGAGTCGAATCAGTGAAATCTTAAAATCAGCGGACGCCGCGCGGGTAAATCAAAGTTCAGACAAAATTTATTCACTCAATAGCTTGCGAGTCAGCTTTTTAGGTATTTCTATCACGCTGCCATGTCTCATGCCTTTGGGGAAGCTCATTTGTGCTGATACTTCCTGCCAGTCGTTCAAGTCTTTTGAGCGGTAGGCGCCGTAATAATGAGGCTTGGTATAGTGGTCGAAATATACATAATACTCATCACCGATTTTAATGGCTGATGGGCCTTCTACCCAACTGATAGTAAAGGGTGCTGATAAATCCTTAAACGGCCCAATCGGCGTATCACCCACCGCTATTCTTAAATTCTTCTTTACCGGTTTTAGTCGCTCGTCTTTCAGAAACAGGTAAAATTTGCCTTTGTCTTCTAATAAAGTGGCATCTATGCAATTGAAGCCAGGGTCATAAAAAAGTCTGGTTTCACTGAAAGTCAGGAAGTCTTTGGTGCGAACATAATAAAACCGATGGGTGTATTTATTCTCGCTCAGATTGGTTGTGTCTTCTTCAAATTTGCCTTTAACCGTCGACGACCAGATGATAATCCAGTCTTTTTGTTTTTTGTCGTAGAATAATTCCGGTGCCCATACATTTCTTACGGCTGTGTCTTTTTCCATCACAGGAATCGCCTTCTGGGCTGTCCAGTTAATCAGGTCTTTTGAGCTCGAATAACCTACTAATTTTCCATTTTTTCCATTCCAGGAGACCGTCCAGACCATATGAAAAGTGCCATCAGGGCCTTGCTTGATGGCCGGGTCACGCATCAGATTATCAGGATGATTGATTTGTGGTTTCAGAAAAGACTGATCATTTTTGAGGAGTTTCCAGTTATAACCATCTTCGCTTAAAGCCAGATGCAGCCCATCCTGCCCATTATCTCGGAATGAGGTAAATAGGTAATGTTTTTTTTTCTGTGCAAAAATGGGTGTGGTGCAGAGGAGTAGGAGGTATAGGAGTTTGGTTTTCATAAGGTGGGGTTTTAGAAAAGATCTATAGATTAATATTCAAGAAATAAAAATTCCATTTCGTAGAGACGACTTGCAGGCGTCTCCACAGGGCTATCCTGACAAATAAAATTTAATTGTGGGATTTTTTCTCTGCGAAAACTTGTATTTTTCCTTAATTTATAGTCCCTTGGAGACGCCTGCAAGTCGTCTCTACTGAAGAATGATTCTATTTTTTCAGGAATATTTATTCTATAAAATATCAAACCAACCCATCCCTCAAAATCGGCAGACTCATACAATGAGAGCCGCCTCTGGCTCTTGAAAGCTCGGCTGATTAATGCTCCAATTCTTTATACCTAATGTAAACCCAGGATTCTAAATTATCGAGTTTAATCAAAGGCTCTTCTGTATAAATACAAAGTTCTTCAACTTCACTAATAAAATCCATATCTGCGCAAATTTCCGCAGCCACATCACTTATACTTTCATAATCGGTGTCGTTAGGTTGTCTGTCTAAGTAATAAATCACTTTTAACTTTTTTAATCCTTCAAAACCAACTGCAATTGCTCTGATAGAGGGATAAATCATTCCCCATAATGCTCTTTGGCTTGAAATAAGCAAAAGTGTCCTAATTTCTTTTTTATCCATTATTTATGGTTTTAAATATCAAAATACATATTAGGGGAATATCAAACCAACCCATCCCTAAAAATCGGCAGACTCATACAATGAGAGCCGCCTCTGGCTCTTGAAAGCTCGGCTGATGGTAACATGATAATGGTATCTTTCAATGTCTCGGGTGATAATTCATTGCTTTCAAATTTTTCTAATAATTCAATAGCCTTAATGGTTCTGAAACCTGCATTTCTGAATGCCTCGGCTGTATGGTCGTTGCGGTCGTAGCCAATGGCAACACCTGCTTTTAAAGCTAATAGATTACAAGAGTCAGTCCACTGTTCTCTTGCGCCGTATGGAAACTGATTATTGCCCGAATAAATGAATTTTATGTCATCATAACAATTGAGATCATCTTTTGTAATCGAACTCAGCAGGTCTTCCAGATTAGCAAAGTCTTTTACTCTCAGGCCCTCAGGTTTATCTATAAATTGCTTGATGATGAGCGTTTCATAGCTTGGCTTTTGTCCGAGATTTTCCCATGTTTGTTGCTTTTCTGCTTCTTCTTGCACTCTTCCAAGAGAACCCAACAATACCCATACATTAGCCTTGATTTGAGTAAAAATGGTATCAATGTGCATATAGTCACGCTTCTGAGGAATCTTGATAATCGTTACCTTTTTCACTACTTTACGTGCAAAAAGTAAATCAATGGCTTGTCTGGCTGCTTCTACTGAGGTGCGTTCACTTACACCTATCAACAAATGATTAGGAGCTACCATCATCACATCACCGCCTTCCAGCGTATTCAGGCGGTCTTCCTGTTCGTCTTCAGGCAACAGGAAATGGTTTTCATCTTCCGTAATCTCAATAATTTTGGTCCTTAAACCGGCAAAGATTTCATGATTAAAGAATATATACTTGGCTAGTAGAGACTCACGGGTACGGGCATATTTGGCAGGTTTATTCAGCAATAGGTGGTCGTTTACTACGATACCTATATCACGGGTAAAAATCAGGTTCGGAATCGGCGGAAAGAGCATTTTATTATTGGGCATCGTGCCGGTTATCAGCACCTTTGCCAGATCAATGACCGACATAAGAGCCAGCTCTTTCTGAAACTGAAACGAACATTCTTCTACTGCACATACCGCCGCTATCAATTGCGTACGTATTTCTGGCTCTTGCAGAATATCCATCAACAGGGTTTCAAACTCTATAACTTTGTCTGATTTGAAATACTTTTCTTTTTCAGGTTTATAGAAATCCCGGCTGGTGTCGGCATCTATTTCGTGGAGTTTGCCCTTTATCTTTTCGCTGTCCAGAAAATATAATAAAATCTTAACATAGTAATCGTACTCATCACGGCGCATGGTTTCCAGATGTACAATATCTTCAAATAACCAATCCTGCGCCTTTGAGGGTACTACCTTGCCCAAACCACTGTCCGGGCTATGAATAATCAAACGGCGTAAAGTGCCAACTTCAGAAGAAACAAATATATTTTGCATGAGAGGGGTGACTAATGAGTGAATGGGTGATTTGTCTGAACTCTGATTTACCTGATTTTGATGATTGCGCTGATTGATTAACTTTAGCGGAATTACTACTTTAATAAATAATTATAGTAATAAATCAGTTAAATCATCAAATCAGCTAAATCAAAGTTCAGATAATTTTCTTATTATCATTAATAAAACCCGAATTGAGCCATGAAAAATAATAGCTGAAAGAATGCCACCAGAATATGATTTGGCGGGCAGAAATGGCGATAGAGGCTAATCAAGGTAAACCCATTAGCATTATCAGACCGATAATGAGTGTATTTTGGGGGCCGGATATTTTCGTTAAAAAGTGCCATTTTGTTTTGCAATAATACAAGTTATCCCAATGATTTCAAAACATACTGATTTTCACTCCCGTTTCTTGCTGTCAAATTCAAAGACTTAGGCAAATCTTTAAAAAAACATTCCTAAATTGCGATGTCCATTCTTAACATGCAAATGGTTGAATCTAGAAATATGAGTGGGAACGCCCAAACTGAAGAACGCCCAAAAGAATTAAGACTGCTTATATTATTTTTCCTACACAATTTCTTTATTAGTATAGGAACCGTACTGGTGTATGTTTCGGCAAACCTCATTTTACTCGAACATCATCCCGAAATATCCCTGCCCATTGCCTATATCGTTTCTACCTTTGCCATGATGGGCGTTGGTAAAATTTATGAATATTATGAGCATCATCTGGTCTTAAAGAAACTCAGCGTAAGGGTTTTGCTGGCTGTATTGGTGCTGTCTATCATTATAGGTACCATCTTGTTTTTTAACCATTCTACCATTGTCGCCATTGGTATCATGGTGGGGTTCAGGGTGATTTACCTTTTGGTAAACCTTGAGTTCTGGGGTGTTTCGGCACTGGTTTTTGATGTTCGGCAGAGTAAAAGATTATTTAGTGTGATAGGCTCGGGCGATGTGCCTGCTAAGGCAATCGGGGCTATTCTGGCTGCTCTGATTCACTCTACTTCTGTATTGGCAATACTTGTTCTTGTGGCCTTTGTTACTTTTCTACTGGCCTTTTTAACACAGAAACGCACTTTTGAACTGACAGATATTCCGAGCCATCATCAGAACAAAGTCCGCAGGCATACCGAATCAAAAATCGTTGAAACCCTTTTTGGCGGCAGTCATCTGGTGTTCGAAATGTGCATCGGGCTGGTTGCCATTGCGGCTTCTGCTACATGGGTAGAATATAATTTCTTCGTAAACGTAAAGTATAAGTTTCATAGCCAGCATGATGTTATTCAGTTTGTGGGTTATCTTTTGGCTATTACTTATGCTATTTCAACAGTTGTGAAACTGCTCTTTTCGAGCAAGGTGATTGATAAATTCGGTTTGAAAAACGCATTATTGCTGCTACCCATTGGCACCTTGTTAATGTCGGTGCTATTGGTCGGTATGTCGTCATACAATCACGATGACAGCTCGCTCTTATGGGATTTCAGCGCCGCATATCTATGCTTTGAAGTATTAAGACGCACCGCATTTGATCCCGTGTTTCTGGTTATGTTTCAGCCGCTGTCATCGCAGCAAAGACTAAAAGGGCATACATTAGCCAAGGGTTTTTATGAGCCACTCGGTATGGGGCTTGCAGGGATTTTACTTTTGATAGCCTATTTTGTTCATTCGTCTGAAATCTGGATAGCCTTTGCTTTTACGGTTGTATTGTCATTGGTGGCTTTGTTTTTTCTGAATAAGGCCTATAAACGCTATATCATAGAACTCAAAAATGCTTTAAGCAAGCGATTCCTGAAAAGCAGCGAATTGGTAGTGCAAGGCGATGCCCTGGGTATTATTCTGAAGAATCTGGCGAGTGATAAACCCGAAGAGGTAATCAGTGCCATCGACTGGATTGTGAAATTTGAACCAAAAGTCATTCAGCATCAGGTAGCGGTATTGTTGAAGAATAAATCTGATAAGGTTCGTCTGCATATCCTGACGATTATCAGAAACCTGAAATTGAATGTAGATGCACAGTTTTTGCAGATTTTCAACGAAAACGAAACGGATCCGCTTACCCGGCGTATTTCAGCCGAAATCGCCTGTGCCTCAGCCAGTTCGCCCGAGCAATGCTCGGTATACGTGAATTCGAAAAATATCTATACCCAACAAGGTGCTATTATAGCCTGCTGGAAACTGCAGAGGGAAGAGGCAAAAGCTAAATTGGATGAATTATGTGAGAGTACAATACCTACACATATCATAGTGGCATTAGAGATTATAGAAATTTTGCGTCTGAATGAGTATGAGACATTTGTGAGGATATGCCTGGAAAACGAGACTCCAATAATTAAAGAAAAAGCCATTGAAGTAGCAGGAGCGATTGATTCGTCAGTCTTGATAAAAAGCCTTGTGCATTTATTAGAAGACCGTTTATGGGGCAAAAAAGCCATCAATAGTCTGGTAAAGTCAGGGGGAAGAGGCTTTGCCGAGGTAGAGGCTTTGTCAAGAGGTAGAGATACAGGCTTGCTTCAAAAAGTGGTTTTATTCAGCGAAAAATACCAGAGTATTTCGAGTGAAAGATTGCTGATTCGGCTGGCGCAGAACGAATCCCTGCATGTAAGACAAATGGCATTAAAGGTATTGGGCAAGCGCACAATGGCCGAAGAATATGAAGGAATGTTTGAAAAGCTTTTGCAGGGTGAACTAAATCATGCCTATCAATTATTACATGGCTTTGGGGTATTGAAAGATTCTTTGCTGCAATATGAACTGGGGCAATCATCGAACCGTATTTTTTATCTGCTGATGCTGTTGTATGACAAAGACATGGTGCAGGATGCTATGTTGGGCGTAGAGCATTCGTCGAAAGAGAAACGGGCTAATGCATTGGAGATATTGGATAATATCATTCCGAGGGCTATTTATAAATGTTTACATGCAATACTTGATGAAACCGAGATAGAGAAGAAAATTGCCATTTTTGAAGCTTATTTTGATAAAAACATTGAGAAGAGGCCGATTGTAGACTATGTGTTGGAGAATGGGAATCTGTCTTTTGGTGACTGGACAATCGTAACGGCTTTACGGCATTGGGAATTTAAGACCAATAATAATCGGCTTTTTGAAAAATATGTGGGTCATCAGAAAAGACTCTTTAATGAGGCGACCCGTGAAATAGTATTGAAACATCCCGCTTTAACAGAAAAATATAAAGATATTTTAGCTATGCAACACGGACATGATGAAAACGAAATATCTGAACTCGAAAGAGTAATTGTGTTGAAAAACACGCCTTTATTTTCAGAAACTCCTGAGAATGTACTGACATCGATTGTGCCGATTATGATTGAGGTGAGCTATCATGAAGGACAGGAGATTTTTCACAAAGGAGCTATCGGTAATTGTATGTATGTGATTTATTCCGGCGAAATCGGGATTGTTGACCACGAAGTAATTTTTGCCACCTTTGGCAAAGGAGATATTTTCGGAGAACTGGCCCTGCTCGATTCAGAGCCTCGTTCTGCTACGGCATTGGCTAAAAGCGATGTACTATTGTTCAGAATAGACCAGGATGATTTCTACGACCTGATGGAAGAACGTGACGAATTGCTTCGGAGTGTGTTAAGAATCCTGTGCCAGCGTATACGTGCACAAAATGATAAATTGAAGAGATTAACGGTACAATAAAGAATTGAGTGATTTAGTGAATTAGTGAATGTGTGATTAAATTCCAGAATATTATTATAGGAGCAAATTGATTTATCATGTCAAAAGTTTAATCAATTTGTTCTACTACCCAATTCATTATACACATTACTTAAATACTTATTTGGGAAATCATAGATTATTAAAATCATTCACTCAATAAATTCACTTCAACATCTCCCTCAACTCCTCAATACGTTTAAGCTTGGTGGGTTCGCGCCATTGTTTTGATGTTTCTGTCCAGTACTGATGTTTTTCAAGGAAACTAATCTGTGTTTTGTTCCAGGTGTTTTTATCTCTTACCATTTCCCGGTCGCGCAATTCCTCATAAAGTGAATCAGATATAGGCCAGAAGTCTTCCCTGCCCAGGTAATCAAGGTCTGCATCGGCCATTATTCTCTCTAAATGAGTGGTAGGGTTCTGAGGTATTTTAGTGCTCATTATCATACCGCATATTTGCGCTATATGCTCGTCGGTATATCCGAAATCAGGTAGCGAAATCCTTGCAAGACGGCAACTCTCTTCCTCATGACTCTGATAAGTACTGATAAAACCAAGGTCGTGGTACATGGCAGCTGTCTGTAGTAATAGCAAGGTTTCTTTGTCATTTATTCCCTCTGCTATTGCAATCTGTAAAATGGCTTTACCTACATCAATGGTGTGATGCGTGCCATGATAAAACAGTGTATCTGATAAACTTTCTTCCAGTTTGTCAAAAACATAGGCCTCCACCTTTTCAAAGTCCATTTGCGTTGATTTTAATCTATCAGGAAAACCTTCATTACTCCTTAAGGGTTTTTATAGTGCAAATATTATTATAATTTTTATTCAAATAATCCTAAAGAAATACTTTTTTCTGTTGAAAATCAGAAACTGCCTTTTACTGATACCTTAAAATTGTATTTTGCAGGATTCTTCGCTATTTTTGGTTGAGAATGGTTGATAAAGTCAAACAATCCGACAAAAATATTTATTATTACAAATACTATTGAATATTAAGCATTTACCCGACTTACTCCGAGAGCAATATGACTTTTGACGAAAATATAATAACAAAAGGACTTTTTACATTTTTGGTAATAAGATTTCTGCGGAATTACTACGATACACGTACCAGATTTCCGGAACAGGATAAAATATTCAAATTTGCATGGCTTGGCGTTATTCCCTTATTTCTTCTGGCAAATATACCCGGATTAAAGTTTATCAATGACTGGTATTATAATGTATTCATATTGGTAGGTGCTTATTTTATCTACAAGAATCGATATAATAAGAATACCCGTGTATTGTTTACGGCAGTTTTGCCGATTGTGATTATGATTTTTATTAATACATTTTTTAAATATGTATTACCAAAAATATACGATGAGTACGAGGATCTGGTCTTTTCAGCCGGCTATGGGTTTGCCTTTTTCTGGATGATAGGTTTTGGTTTTTATGCCAATAAGCAAAACAAAGTAGAGC
>CALRLS020000109.1:0-12456 GCA_943368815.1 Cyanobium sp. NIES-981 | reverse complement strand
TGCATGTGAGAGAAGAATTAAGCTATGATAAAGGCTTTACTAACGCTGACCGTATATATCGGATTAATAATGAAAATATCGGTGAGACCAGCCGACGCTGGATTGCTACCTCACCGCTTATGGCTGTTGAGATGCAAAAAGAGATGCCTGAGATTGAGAAAATCGCCCGGTTTAACAGACCTTATCCCGACCGTGTGTTTAGTTATAAGGCATCATCTACCAGCGAAGTAAAGCAGTTTGAGGAAAAAAATGGATTCTTTGCCGATTCGACAGTAACAGAGGTTTTTAATCTACCATTTATTAAAGGCAACCCTAAAACTGCATTGAGCCAGATTGACGCCATAGTACTCACTGAAGACATGGCAAAAAAATACTTTGGTAATGAGGACCCGATAGGAAAATACATTAAAGATGATTTAGACAACCACAACCTGGTGGTGACCGGGGTTATTGAAAACTATTCATTTCCTACTCATCTGTCTTTTGATTACCTTATTTCAATGTCAACCATTTATAGAGAGCCAATACAGGATAGACTGAAAAACAGAACCTGGTCGGGATTCTATAATTTCATTGTGCTTCATAAAAATGCAACAAAATTGGGGGTAGAAGCAAAAATACCTGATTTTATGATAAAGTTTTATGAGGCCATCGGTGAGAAGCGTCAGGAAATTCTGAAGAGCCGTCAGATATACCTGCAGCCCATTACGGATATTCACTTACACTCGCATTTTGAAAAAGAAATGGGGGCAAACAGCGATATACTCTATGTTTATATCTTCTCAATAGTGGCTTTGCTTATCTTATTAGTGGCATCTATTAATTTTATTAATATGGCTACTGCTCAGGCTTTTAACCGTATGAAAGAAGTAGGGGTAAGAAAAGTGCTGGGTGCAAGGAAAATGGAATTAATCAGGCAGTTTTTAGGTGAATCTGTGCTGATGACACTCCTGGCAACTATAATAGCTCTCTTAATATGTATGCTCGCACTGCCGTTCTATAATGAACTCACTGCCAAAAATCTCTCCTTCCAGACTTTATTCGCACCTGACAATATGCTGATTATACTGGCAGTAGTGAGTCTGATTAGCCTTGTAGCCGGAATGTATCCTGCATGGTTTATTTCAAACTTTGAACCGATCAGTTCATTAAAGGGCAAGAAAATCATAGGCTCGTCAGTTACTTTAATTCGTAAAGGGCTGATTGTATTTCAGTTTGTGGTATCAGTGTTTATGATTTTCAGTACTATTGTGGTGTATCAGCAAATGAAGTTCTTTCAGAACAAGAAATTAGGTTTTGAGCAGGACCATGTAGTAGCTTTTAAACTCTATGGTGATTTAAGAAACAAGGTAAGCACTATCAGGAATGAACTCTTAAAGAATGCTTCTATTACACAGGTGGCATTAACTTCCAATTTACCGGGTGATAGAATAGGGACAGATAGGCTGGCTCTACCGGAAAAGCCGGAAGAGGATATATCTATGCGTTTAATGTTAGCGGATGAAAATTTATTGCCTTTGCTTAAAATTGATTTGAAATCAGGTCGAAATTTTCTTAAACAAACTGAAGGCTCACCTCCGACTTTTATTATCAATGAAGCGGCAGCTAAATTCTTAAAAGTTAAAAACCCTGTTGGACAGAAATTGATTTTTTGGGATAAGCCAACCGAAATAGTTGGCGTTGTAAAAGACTTTAATTTCGCCTCCCTTCACAATGCTGTAGAGCCATTGATTATTTTGAATTTTCCACAAGAAGCAACCTATTTCCTGATGAAGGTTAAGGGTGATAATCTGGCTGAAACCATACAGGCAGCACAGAATACCATTGCCCGTGTTTCGCCTAACAGTCTGTTCAGTTATTCGTTTTTAGATGAAAAAATGACACACCTGTATGATTCAGAACAGCGTGTAGGTAATATCATGAAAGTCTTTGCGGTGTTTGCCATCTTTATTTCCTGCTTAGGTCTGTTTGGTTTGTCGGCCTATATAGCGCAATTACGTACCAAAGAAATAGGTATCCGTAAAACTCTGGGGGCTTCGGTATCAGGTGTGGTAGTTTTACTCTCAAAAGATTTTCTGTGGCTGGTACTTATTGCTACCTTCATAGCCTTCCCCATAGGCTGGTTGGCAATGAGCAAATGGCTCAAAGAATTTGCTTATGCCATTGATATAGAATGGTGGATGTTTACCATTGCAGGCTTATCTGCTATCACAATTGCTCTTTTAACCATTAGTTTTCAAAGCATCAAAGCAGCCTTGCTGAATCCGATAAAGTCATTGAAGAGTGAGTAGGTGGGGAGCATAGGGCATGGGGTTCGGGGCAGAGGGCATGGGGTGTTTTCCCCTCTGCCCCATGCCCTCTGCCCTTTTGCTATCAATCGCATAAAACAAGCATATCAGGATTTGAGGCAAACTCAAACATTTTTTCCAATTGAGATAAGGTGGCTCTATCAGTGGAAAGAGATAGAGTAGTCAGGTCTTTCTGGTTTATCCAGCCGATTCCGGATGTCTCGTTAGTTTGTGCAAGTATTTCTCCGCCTGTTATCTCACATAGAATAAAAAACTTATAAACATACCAGGGTTGGTAGGGGTGAGGGTGCATTTTCTTATCAAATACTGCTAATAGTCTGGTTGCTTTTACTTTGAGGCCTGTCTCCTCCCATACTTCTTTTTCTGCTACTTCAAAAGGTGTATAACCAATGTCTGCCCATCCTCCCGGTACTGTCCAACGGTCGTTATCTATTTTTTCCTGTACCATCAATAATTCATCCGTACCACGGAAAACGATGGCACGGATATCTACCTTTGGCGTTCGATAGCCTATTTCATCCGGAAAGAGCTTAACAATATGTTGAATATCTACATTGCTTAATTGAGCCATGATTTGCTGGCCGATAGCATTAATCTCTTCATAACGTTCACGGTCGTATACACTCTCTGTATAGGCCAATCCTGTTTGGGCAAGTGCCTGCAGGCGTTGAGAAACAGACAGCCAGTTGAGAGAGTCCATGTTTGTGTTAGGGTTAGTGGATAGTTGATTTGTGTTTATTTCCGTATTTTTTGTTGAATTTTGGCTTCTTTATCGCCTAGTTCCTTATTAATATCTTCGAGAGGCTTTTTATCAGGTATAGCCTTTTCCTGATATTTTTCCATGAATGTTAAAGTCTCAATCAATTTCAAGGCAATCCGTAAATCTTCAAGCCTTAAAACAGTTCCTTTGTTAGTCTCAATGATTTTTCTTAAATCGTCACTTTTCAGTGTATAATTTTTCAGACTTTTTTCAATAAAATCGCTATATTTTTGCTTCAGAACCGAATCACGGATTGAATTTAAGTGGCCTTTGGCAGATGAATAAAAGTCTTCATTCCTGTTATTGTAGTCTTGAAAGGGCTTTTCAATATCTATCTTTTTTTCTAACAGAGCATCAGTACTTTTTTCCAATTCGGCTAACTTTTTATCTTCTTTAAGCAGTTCTTTGTATAAGTCATCCACACTATCTGGTGACCTGCTCCTGAGAGAACTAGAACCACTATCTGCTTTCTCTACTATTTTAACTTCCGCAGGTTTTGTTTCACTCTCGCAGCTCAATAGAAATGAGCAGATAAATGCTAATAATAGATAAGAAATAAATGTTTTCATAAGCAAAAGGAGGTTTGTTTAGGTTTGATAGGACAATATAATGAGATGCAGAGAAATAGTTGCTATGAAATGGTTTTTATTGAATTTTCGTCACTCTTATTGTATCACCAACCGAAAAAACGCTTCTGCCTTAAAAATCGCTCAGGCATCAACACTGTGGCACTACCTTGATGGCTATATTCAAATTAATCAATCAACAGGCAGCCATATATTAAAAATGGCACCTTCTCCTGCTTTCGAATCAGCAGAGATAAAGCCCTTATGTTGTTCCACAATTTTCTTCACAATACTTAGCCCGATACCCGTACCTGAATATTCTGATTTGCCATGCAGGCGCTGGAAGAGGTTAAATATTTTCTCTTTAAACTCATCCGGGAAACCTATACCGTTATCTTTGAATGTCAGATGTACAAATGACTGCTCAGGATTAGCCGAACTGTTTACCTGTTTCCCTGTAACTATTTTTGATGAAATGCTTATCTTAGGTTTTTCGGTCGAAAATTTAAGCGAATTGCTAATCAGATTAGAGAAAAGCTGATTTATCTGTAAAGAATTGGCTTTAATAAGAGGTAGCTTATCACTTTTAATAATAGCATTTTTTTCCTTTATCAATAATTCAAAATCAGTTTTTACTTCCGCCAGCGTATTATTCAAATCTGTTTCTACAAAGTCCTCGCCTGTTTTTGATAGTCGGCTATAAGTAAGCACCGACTGTATCAGATCGCTCATACGTTGAGCGGAAGAATTGATTTTCTCAAAATATTTCTTCCCGCTTTCAGTGTCAAAACCACTTTTTTCAATCAAATGAATAAAAGTCCTGATTTTTCTCAGCGGTTCCTGTAAATCATGGCTGGCAATATAATTGAATGATTCCAGTTCTTTGTTAGAGTTTTCGAGCGCTACATTTTTATCAGATAGTTCGGCTGTTCTTTCTTCAACAAGTATTTCAAGTTTTTTAGTAAACAGCTTTTGCTCATGAATATCCATGAAGGTACCAATCCAGTTGATAATCTCTCCCTGTTCATTACGAATAGGTTCCCCCTGCCCATAATGCCAGTGATACTCACCTGCTTTATTTCTCAGACGTAATTCAATCTTATAAACTTCTCCGGTACTCAGGCTATGTTGCCAGGCTTTTTCCATCCTATTATAATCTTCAGGATGCAATGTTTGTACCCAACTCTCAGGCGATGATACAAGACCAGTGTATTCTAACCATCGACCAGAAGCATATTTCTGATTTCCACTTGCATCTGTCATCCAGACCAATTGAGGCAGCGTTTCAGCCAGCGTCCGGAACTGCTCTTCACTGGCCTCCACTTTCTTTCGTGCTTCTACTTGTGCAGTTGATTCAATCACATGCACCATCAGCTCATTGATAAGGCCATTTTTGTTTCTGATAGGATAAATTATGAAGTCCCAATAGCCTGACCGAACCCTGCCCTGATACATAAAAGAAGCAAAGAATTCATTGGTTGCAAAGGGCTCGCCACTGCTATGCACATAAGAGAAAATTTCAAAAATACCTTGTCCTTCAAATTCAGGGAATAGCTGTTTTAAACTATAACCCAGCATTTCCTCTGATTGACGACCGATTAATTCCTGAAACCGGATGTTGGTTAGGCTAAATACATGTTCCGGACCTTCGAGAATGGCAATGGCTGCCGGAGCCTGCATCAGAAAGCCTCTTAATCTTTGCTCAACCTCTTTTCGGGTCTGGGTAATTTTTAATTGAGATTTTACCCTTGATAATAGTTCATTGGCCGAAAAAGGCTTGGTCATATAATCATCGGCCCCTGTTTCATAGCCCTCTATTCTTGATTCTTCACCTGCACGTGCAGTAATCAGTATTACCGGAATATGCGCAATGGCCGGGTTTTCTTTTACCTCTTTCAATAACTCAATTCCGTCCATTACGGGCATCATAATATCGCTCAGAATCAAAGATGGCGGCTGTTGTTTCAGCACTTGCAGTGCTTCCAAGCCATTAGCCGCTGTAAGCGTATTGTATTTTGTACTGATGATTGACTCAATATGCTGGCGCATATCAGTATTATCATCTACAATCAGAATAGTGGACAGATTAGCATCAAAATCTTTTTGTTTTGATACAGGTTTCTCTGTTTTATCGTGTAGAAAAGAAGCGGCTTCGTCTATGTAAACATTTGAAATGACTTCGGCAAAATCGGATGTTTCCTGGACCTGTGCCAGAGGTAGGTGTGATTTTCCTAAAGGAATGCTTACCGAAAATTTACTTCCTGTGCCTTCCTTACTTTCTACGCTTATCTGCCCTTTATGCAATTGAACTAATTCTTTTACTAAAGACAAACCTATACCTGTTCCCTCGTAGGTTCTTCCTGCAGTATTTTGTACACGATGGAAGCGGTCGAACATGTGCGGTATTTCTTTAGCAGGAATCCCCACGCCTGTATCTTCTACTGTTAACAAAGCCTCATTTTCGTCAGCATTAAGTTCTACAATTACTTTACCCTGAAGGGTATACTTAAAAGCATTAGACAAAAGATTGAAGACAATCTTTTCCCACATCTGTTTGTCGATATAAACAGGTTCTTTAATTGTATTGGTATTAACAACCAGTTCCAGTCCGGCTTTTTCCATTACAGACCGAAAATTGGAAGCGAGGTTTGTCGTATAAGCGGATAAATCAGTCAGTACAAAATGAGCCTGATGCCTGCCGCTTTCAATCCGGCTGAAATCCAATAATGTATTTACTAATTTCAATAAGCGCAGGGCATTGCGGTGAGTTACTTCAACGTGCTGCCGTTCGTAAGCGCTCAGATGAACATCAGGTTTATTGAGCAGTTCTTCCAGTGGCCCAAGCATTAGCGTAATTGGCGTACGGAACTCATGACTGATATTAGAAAAAAACAGTGTTTTGGCCTTGTCTAATTCTTCTAATACCTGTGCCCTTTTACGCTCTTCTTCATAGGCAATGGCATTGTTGACGCCCAGAGAAATCTGGTCGGCGGTTAATTGGATAAAGTTTTTATAGACCTCATCAAATTGTCGGTAAGGATTCAACCCTATGCTAAGAATAGCGAGCGGAAACTTCTTATTTGCACCTTTGATAGGCACATGAATAAAATGATGGGGGATAATATCCCAGGCTCCTTTGGGCAAATCTCCCCAGAGTCCATTGTTTTCTGATTCTGTAAGCCTGTTTTCAGTGACAGCTTTACAGAAATTCTCGGTATATGAGCCTGGTTTGCTGATATCAACAATATCGGGTAAAGTAGCGTGCTTCTCTTCAAACCCTGCCGTAGCTACCAGTTCGGCAGTATCGCCTTCGTCGTTTATTTTATAAATCAATGCAAAGGGGAAATCCCATTTATTGAATTCAACAGCTTTTGCTGCCTGAATATATACCTCACGTTCGGTTTTTTTCTGTACCAGACTATCTAATTGCTGTAATGTTTTAAGCGAACGCTCGTTAACGATTCTTTCAGTATCCGTTGTATTATAGCAGATAATACCAGCGGGCTTATCATCATCACCTAGTACAGGGGTATATGAAAATGTATAATAAGTCTCTTCAGGAAAACCGCTACGGTGCATAATTAATAGCTGTGACTCCACATAGGTACCCTCATCCTTTAGCATTGCCTTTGAAAGCAAGGGGCTTATGTCTTTCCAGATATCTTTCCAGACAACTGAGGCCGGTTGACCCAGCGCCATAGGGTGTTTGCCACGCACAATATCAATATACGTATCATTATAGAGTTTTATCAGCTCTTTCCCCCAGCCAATCCAGATGGGCTGTTGCGAATTGAGCATAATACGCACACAGGTTTTTAGCTCCTGTGGCCAAAGTTCAGGACTCCCCAATGAAGTTTTACTCCAGTCGAAATTACGGATACGCTCACCCATTTCTCCGCCTCCGGCAAGAAACTCATGAATTCTCTTTTCTGACATAAACTTTTCTTTTACAATTTGAGTTGTGCAATGATACTTTTGAACTCTTGTTTCGCTAAGTCGGTGTCAATATGCTTTTTAATAAAACCGGTAGCCCCTAATTTAGTACAAGCTTCTACCAATGCACTTTCTTTTGAAGTGGAGTACATATAAACCGGGGTATCGGAGAATCGTTTTATTTTTTTTATTTCTTTCAGAATATCCAGCCCGTTCATACGGGGCATATTAATATCAATAAAAATAATATGTGGTTTGAACGAAACACCTTGTATTTTCTCCAGAGCGTATAAGCCGTCATCTGCAAATACGCATTCGGCAAGTGCATACGTATCTGAGATAATGTATGAAAAAATTTCCTGGTCGTCTAAATCATCATCAATAAGAAAGACGGTAATTTTTTTCATTATCGGATTAAACTGAGAATAATAAGCTGTTTAAGAAGGGAGCGCTTTTAGGTTCAGGCGAATGATAAAGCCATAATAATTATACAAATACACTAAAAAGGTTCCCAATTATCTGAAAACCTGAAAACAGGGTATTATGTTATAATTTTATAGCTATTTCCAAAATTATATATTTTTTTAATTCATTTCAAAATAGGTTCTGGAATTATTCGAAGGGAAGACACAGCAATAAAACGCCATAAATAAGCCATAGGATGAGTATTCTCCTATGGCTTATTTAGTTCTTTCTGGTTAATTTTTAAAATTTTAGCAGGATTCATAAGCCCTTCTTTGATAGACTGCTAAGCCTATGGTAGTGAAAATTTATCAGGTTTGCTTACCTACTCCAAATCAAATCTTAGGCAATTCCCATGGAGTACGATAATTGGCTTTTAATAATTTATTACTTTCAGTATCGTTTTTAATCTGGCGTTTATCAGCATCCCATTCCAGTTTTCTGCCAGTACGGTAAGCAATATTGCCCAATTGCGCTACTACTGCTGTATCTCTACCCATTTCAATAGTGCAATTAGGGTCTTTTCTGTCTCTGATGCACTCCAGCCAGTTTTTGGTATGGGCATCGAGGCCTGAATCATAACTTCTGCGGGTAGGCATCGGGTTAATCAGGTATTTACCATTATCTTCTAAGGGTATAATTTTCCAGTGAACTCTGTTAATGGCAAGAATCCCTTTCTCGCCAATAAATGCTACACCAGGTTCGCTTACATCATCTAAATAGGGTGAGGTACCCATAGCCATAAACTGTTCCCAAACCAGACTGAAATCACCAAAGTCATAGACAGTAGTTAAAGTATCAGGGGTTTCAGCAGCATCGTTCGGGAACGCCAGTTTACCGCCAATTGCCATTATAGATTTTGGGTTTTTGGCATTCATACCTGCCAATACCATGTCGAGCATATGTACACCCCAGTCTGTCATTAATCCTCCGGCATAATCCCAGAAATAACGGAACGAGCCGTGGAATCTGTTCTTATTAAAAGGCCTTTTAGGCGCTGGCCCTAACCAACGGTCGTAATCTACGCCTTTTGGTGCCTCTGAATCAGGTACTACATTAAAGTCTCTGCCATAATTAACATCAGCCCAGGCTTTCACCTGTCTTACTTTCCCGATTGAACCTGTGCTTAACTCCTTTAATGCATCCTTCCAATGTCTGTCGCTACGTTGCCATTGCCCTACCTGTAATACCCTGTTATGTTTTCTTACCATTTGTACCATCAGGTCTGCTTCTTCTACATTCAGAGAAATAGGTTTTTCTACATATACATCTTTTCCGGCAGCAAGTGCATCGCATGTCTGTATACAATGCCAGTGGTCGGGGGTGCCAATCATTACGGCTTGCAGGTCTTTTACTTTGAGTAATTCTCTGTGGTCATTAAAAGTCTGTGGTTTATTGCCGAATTTCTTTTCTATTTCAGCGGCTCTTTTTGCCAATAAATCAGCATCTACATCGCATAAAGCAATGCATTTGGTATCGGCATTTTTCAGAAAAGAATTCAGGTCTGCCCAGCCCATTCCTCTTACGCCAATGAGCCCAACATTCACAAAATCAGCGGCATTGTATGTTGAGCCGGAGTCCTTAGCTTCAGCCAGTGGAGACGACACTATTGCAGCGGCGCCAATGGTAGTTTTACTCAGGTTTTTTAAAAATTTTCGTCTGTTACTTATCATAGGTAGGTATTGATTATTTATCCAAAAATAGAAAATAAAAGTTAAATTCTATAAATATTTTGAGATAAACGGCAGACGGAATATAAGTAGAGGAGAAGAGAATATAATAATTGACAGGGCGGAATTTGAGTAAAGAGAAAAGCTGAATTTATTAAGCCTTTCTCTTTGTTGGGGGCTATTTACCTTTGTTTTTTTTAAACTCGGCTTTAACAAGACTTTCCAGTTCATCAAAATTACATTTAAGCGTAGATGCCGGAATATTAACAGGTGAGCCCGTAGTTTTATAATTTGCTTCTACTCCTTTCTTTGCTGCAACATTATCTTGCCGATTAATGTATTCTTCCGGTTTATTAACAATAATTATCAGAAATTTTTGATTAAGTACTTTATTAGTCTTGATTTCTTTAATATCACTCCAGGGTATATGCCCTGCCGGAACACCGGTAGAATTGTCGGTAATACCCGTTTCATCAATAATTAATCCGGGGGCATTGTCATATATTTTTTTAGCCATTACAAAAGCAGCAAGCCCAAAAACTGCAATAGACAATATACCTATGCTTAAAACGATGGTTGGATTTCCCAAAAGGCCATTTTTAAATGATTCAGGTTTAGAAACAAACCATATACCAATGGCCACAAAGGCAATGGCACTAATTAATAAGAGTATTAATTTTTGTTTGCTTAGAGGTATTTCAATGCGCTCTCCGGTTGTTTGCATAATATGTGTGTAAGGTTTAAGGTAATTGACTAAAATTAGAGTATTGGTTTCAGATATGCAAATTAAGACGTCTAAGACCAGGAGAAATTTTATTAAAGACATGAAATCCACGCTTCTCAGAGAGGAATTCAAATAAATTTGCGTGACATTATTAAAACTATTAGCTTTCGCATTCAAGCTTAATTCCTATCAAAAAATAATGAAACAATACCTGAAAAAAATACTGGGTGTAATTGTCATAATGGCTATCTTAGTTTCATGTACAAAAGACACCAAAACAGAGGATAGTAGTAAATTACCACTGGTGGGTACATGGAAATTATTGTCAGGTACATTAATAGAAAAAGGTGACACAACCGTAACAGATTACACTAAAAACCTTTCCTTCATTAAGATAATCAACGATACACATTTCAGTTTTACAAACCATGATTTAACTCATGGTAAAGATTCTACAAATGCCGCCTTTTCAGCAGGTGCAGGTACTTATTCACTAAAAGACAATAATTATACTGAGCATCTGGAATATTGCAATGCCCGGGAGTGGGAAGGCCATGACTTTACTTTTACCATCGAAATCAGGAATGATACACTGATACAAAAAGGTATTGAAAAAATAGAAAGCCAGGGCATTGAAAGGTTGAATATTGAGAAATATGTAAGGATAAAATAGAGACGTAATAGATATAACCTTATGGAAAGAAAAATCCCCTGAGTATACTATTGCCGATGCTTTTTTGTGTTGATGTTGATTCGAACCTGTCTGTAATTTTTTGCATTTGGGTTCTTACATCAAAATAAAAAGTATATACAATTGTCTTTTCAATAGCCTGGCCTCTTAAAGTGGCACTTATCCAATCGTTTGAATATTTATTGATGGCCTCTATTAATAGTTTATTTATTAGTGTGTTCTTTGCTTTAATTAATTCAACCGATGAGATTTTTCCTTCATTTGATATAGTTATAACTGACTGTATAAATCCTTGTGAGCTTAGGTCTATTTCGTTAGGTTTTGCTCCTGTAGTTTTCATATAATCCAAAAGTGAAGTTGAAGTCATTACTGCGCCACTTTTATTCTTAAATTCTTTTCTCATAAACTCATTTACGCGTTTATCAAAAGCCTTGTATCCATCTTTATAAGAGAGGTTG
Organism: Cyanobium sp. NIES-981; assembly: GCA_943368815.1. GTDB lineage: Bacteria > Bacteroidota > Bacteroidia > Cytophagales > Spirosomataceae > Emticicia. Next base: position 883 of record CALRLS020000109.1, on the reverse strand, counting down.
GTTACAATAGAATTATAAGAATTTTTATTTCTATTATTGAAGCCATTGATAAATCTGCCATGGTTGTATTTTTCAATGTATAGTAATGAATCAGTCGAATTGTAAATTTTTAATTCACCATCCAGATACCCGTCTTTATAGTCCCCTATAAAGAGTAATCCTTCCTGATAAGACCTTACATGACCCTTACCGTTTATAATTAGTTGATTACCAAGTGAATCCCAATAGCTTATGTATTTTTTCAGATAATCTGTTTCGTCTTCACCAACTACGTAGTACTCACTTTTTATTTGCCCGTTTTCATAGTTTTCTATCCATTTGCCAATGGGTTTGTCATCCTTGTATTCACCTTCATATTGAATAGTACCATTTTTATAAAAACTGGTATACTTGCCATGTAGTAGATTATATCTCATGAAGCCTATTTCAATCCTGCTACTATCAGCCCTGAAACCAACAAAGCTAGATGTAAAACTATTTATTTCCTGAAATTCTCTGAAGAAATGAAAGTCATTGCTATCGGTCAATATCTGTGTCCAGTCAGCATCATATTTAGTGACCCATTTTTCCTGACTATAAGAATGTCCGTATAATATGCAGGAAAATAGTATTAAGTAAATTCTTTTAGTCATATAGTTTTTGTTCGCGAATGATTGTCTTTTCATACAAGAGATTCGTTAAATAGATGCAGAAAAATCATAATGATAAACATGACGATTCCGATATAAAATATACGGGTGCCGTGCTGTCTGTCTTCGTCTTTGAATAAAGCTATTCTTTGCCCGTTGGGTAAGGTTTTATATTGGCTCATCATATACCAACCTATAAAAATGCCCACTATGCCACCCATAATAGCAAAAGCATATCCTAATATTATCCAACT
>CALRLS020000108.1:0-12546 GCA_943368815.1 Cyanobium sp. NIES-981 | reverse complement strand
ATTCAAATATGACATCAGGGATTTTTTGGTTAGGGTTCTTCTAAAAAAACAGGTTGATGGACTATAACGAACAAATTCGTCATTTCCTGTGTAAAGATTCTAAAATTCGGCCAGACGGTCAATATTTTTTCTTGAAAATATTCTATTCCGGGCATTTTGCTAAATAATCCCTCCTGCTCTTACAATTCGTATTCCGGCTAAATCTAAATCATTATAAGTATTTGGGAATTTCATTTTAATCTCAGTCAATACCTCGGGGATTCCGGCAAAAACTGTCACCCAAATTGAATAAAACCCTGTTCCCAATGCCGTTAGTGCAATTTGTTCTGCCATTTCCGGGATTGGAACTTTCCTCCAGTTTGCCAATGATAATTTTGCAATTCGCCATGCTTCAATTCTTAAAAGCCATCTACTATCTGCCTCTGTTGGTCTGTTTAAGCCTCCTGGTCTTCTATTTAAACCCATCAACCTGATTGACTCCTCAGCTTCATTTTCGATAATTGAAATAGTTGGCTCTATTACATTATGTTCGGAATACTTAAATGCTAAATCCGAATTATCTCTATCCGGCCACACATATCCATCTCTACTCCTATTATTGTTCAATTTTATGGTATTGCAATACTTACATGATAACAATAAGTTATTCCAGTTTAATGGATCACCACCGTGGCTTCTTGGAACTACATGTTCCACCTCAAGCATATTTGTAACCGACATTTCACAATATGAGCAATACCAACCGAAAGCAGCTGCCAAATCATTTCTGGCATCTCCCCAATGTTTATACACATTAGGAGCAGCGATTCTATTGATTGGTCTCATTACTAAATGTTTTGGTTAATTTCACCTGTTGAATGAAAGCATCAATGGCAGGATTTGCACTGAATGGCAGAATTGACTCAGCCAATTTCAGTTCCTGCGATTCGCTTACCTCTCCTTTTTCCAATGCTGCATAATACTCTTCAGCTACCTGAATTAATTCTCTTTTCTTCTCGCTCCATTGGGGGTTCTCCACTTCCTGTTTATATTCAGCGATATCTTCTATACTCATTTGATTAGCTCCGGACACTGAAATTGTATTATCCTTCAATTTAATGAGTTGACCCTCTTCCGTTTCCTGAATTATAAAGGGCGAATGAGTAGTTGAAATAAATTGAATATTCGGAAAAGATTCTTTCAACGATTTAATAATATGTTTCTGCCAGTCAGGGTGAAGATGCAAATCAAGTTCATCAATTAAAATAATGCCGGACGACATTTTTATTGAATTCTCTTTTAAATGAGGGTTCAGAATTAAGCATTTATAAGCTATATCAGCTAAAAGGGCTATCATATTTCTTGTACCATCACTTAGATACTCAAAAGGCAAGGTTCTTCCATCTGTCAACTCGACTTTCAATCCATTAATTTTATCAGAATCGAACTCATAATAAATACTCTTACAATTCGGAAGATTTTTAATAATAAGCTCTTTTATGAGTTTCAAACTAATATCTTCTTCTCTCTTCTGAATAGCCGATTGCTCTTTGCCTTTATACCATTTCAAGAATATTTTAAAAGTTGAGGTAGCCTGAAGACACCCTTTATAAGCTCTTAAACGACTGGCTACTATCTTCTTTTCATCTCTTTTACTTTGTCTTTCATTCAAATCTCTCCAGAGACGCCCCGTTGAGTAATATGCCAATACAGGCATATCAATCATCTCTCCTTTCCTAATATCTGTATCCAGTTTTTCAGCTATTTGTTTAATTGTTTTTGCGCCTCTTGATAAAGTACCACTTACCAGGGAGTTTAATTCTCTTGACCATTCTATTTCCTGCCCGTTTACGATACCGTTGGCTTTAATAACAACAGGAAGTTGATGTTCTTCAGAATTAAAAAATGTTTGAAGCCTTACATCACTTTCTCTGATATGCCTTGAATCAGTGTTTTTTATACCCAGAAAAAAAGAGCTCATTGCAATAGTGAGTGCTTCTAAAATAGCTGATTTGCCACTACCGTTATCCCCAATAATTAAATTAAATTGTGGATTAAAAGGAATTGTTATTTCTTCAAACCCTTTAAAATTCTTAATACTTATCTGGCCTATTTTCATATATTCCCTTATTATTTAAGAGCAAGATAAGCATATTTTTGATATGCTTTTTATCTAGAATGAAAAGATAATTCATACGATTAGAATACTAAGAAACTAATCACATAGAATTTAGAACGGCTTAATACCTAATTTCTATTTTAATCTCTTCACCACCTGTTGCCCTACGGCTGTGCCCTGTGTCTGTCCGTTTTCTATGGCATCTGTAAAGTGAATACCTCCATAAAAACGTGAAACGGCGGCTTCGTCTGCTGCAGCTTTAAATGAGGTGAATGTTCGTGGCGCTAATCCGAATCGTTCTTCGACAGAATCGGTATAAGTAAAATTATCTCCAAAGAAATGTGTAAGAATGATGGCAGAGGCAGAAGAAATGGTAGAATGCCCGCTTAAATATTCAGGAAAAGGCGGCGTTTGTAATAATGGTCGCCAGTTAGGGTCAATGAATTTTCTGATAGCCGTTTCAGGGCGGACTCTGTTACTGCGGTATTTCTCTCCCCAGCAACCAATGAAACCATCCATAAGGCCAATGGCTAAAGCAGTGTGTATCTGAATGGTTCTGGCTAAACTCAGGTTCTTTTGCTGGCATACAATTCCGGCTATGCCCATCCAGTGCGCACCGGGTGAAATCTTCTTTACTCCCACCATCAGGTGGCCGTTATCCTGCAAAGCAAAGGGATTACAATCCCAGAAAGCAGCTATTTCCTTTTGTTCCTGTGATAGTTTTTCATCGTATAAATCAAGCATTAGCTTATAAAATGCCGAATTCTTATCGGTTGAAAAAGGTACGGGAACGACAGGATTAAACTGGTTGATGGAATCAAGAGTAAAAGAGCGGACAGTATGAAAATAAGGCTCAACAGGAGGAAAATAAGCCGGAGGAGTCGGGAACCAGTCACCGTCTTTACCACCGGGTGTATAACGGGGATAATTGCTGATTTTATTATATTTATCGGCCTTGGCATAGGCCAGTATCTGTTTGCTGATGTCTTGCGCATAGGCAAGAGAATTATCCATTATTTCCTTAGAAAAACCAAGATTCTGGCAGGAGTCTATCCATTTTTTCTCGTAGTCGTCAAGAATTTTTCCGGAAGGCTGCATTTTTTTTGCGGTTTCCATCATCGCTAAAATGGTGGCAAGGTCAGCAGAAAAAGTACCGGAAACCTCTTTTGTTTTAATATCGGGATACTCATTCAACTTCCCTTTCATCGAAGGTATCGAATCGTTGTTCTGCGTAACTACTTCATAGCCTGCCAGACAGGCATAGGAAAAAAAACGGGAAGCCAGCGGAGGGTTAGATACATCGTGTATCATAATGTCTGTCATTCTGGTAATGACATTGCTTACTTCTTTATTGCTGAGGCGGGGTAATTGTTCGGTTTTATTTTTGCAGCCAAGTGTTAATGACGCAAGGGCCAGTATAAGTACTAGAAATCTCATCGGTTGAATGATTGAGTGATTATGCCAATTATTTATGAAACATATAGGTTTTTATACCCTGCTGGTTTATGCCGAATAATACCATATTATTGACAGTTATTATACTCCTTATATCACCTCTCAGGTTTAAGCCGGAAATTGGCTGACTCAGGGCTTCAAATGTACCTGCTCCCCTGCCTGCCAATACAAGTCCCAAATTAGCATCATATTTTCCGAATCTCAAACGCCCCCTGTTAATGTTTCCTGCAAGAATCAAATCTTTTTTATCGTCTGCATCAATATCAACTAATGACATAGCAAAAACAGGTGAAAATTGCACCGCTAAAGGTAAGTTCTTTTCTTCGAACTTACCTTGCGGATTGCTTATAAACAAAGTTGTTTTGAGCGTATTAATTGTTAACTTTTGGACTCCCGTTAATTCTTCACTTGTAAAAACTTCAGTTATTCCGGCATCTGCATAGCTTTTATAATCAGGGAAACGTGTACGCATGATACTTAACTGGTCGAGCAATTCATCTCTTGTTACGAAAGGGTAGCTTTTCCCTTTAATATAAAAACATAGAATGGGATCAACTGAACCATTGTCATCAAAATCTTTATAATAAATTTCTGCCGGTTCTTTTTCAGTGGCTTTTAATTGAGAGTTCAGGCCTATATTGCCAATCAGTATATCTGTCTTGCCATCGTTATTAAAATCTTCCAGCAATAATTTATTCCATAATCCACTATAATTCTTTTCAAAATAGGTGGTAGTTACATTGGTCATTTTGCCGCCCGTCATAGAGAATACCTGTACAGGCATCCAGTCTCCTACTACAATCAGTTCAGGTTTTTTATCATTATTCAGATCATGCCAGGCAGCATCTGTTACCATGCCCATATTTTTGATTTCAGCGCCGATGCTGCTTGTCTGGTCAACAAAGCCGGGCACTCCTCCACTGCTTTGGTTAATCAATATATAAGACTGAGGAGTTTCAGGATAACGTCCCGGGATTACTCTTCCGCCTACAAATAAATCCGGTTTCCCATCCTGATTGATGTCTGTTACTCTTACACAACTTTTGCTCACCAGCATTGGCGGTAGGGCATTGATAGGTTTAGTAAAATTCCCTTTGCCATCATTCAGATAAAGACGGTCCTGTAATAAAACATCATCAGGCATTAAATTGCCGTAACCACCACTGGCAATATATAAATCCGGAAAAGTATCACCGTTGGCATCAAAGAAAACGGCATCGGCATCTTCACTCAGTTTATCGGCTTCAAACGCAGCCTGAGTTTTAGCAGTAAAATTTCCTCCTTTATTTTGGGTATACAATACTCCTGCCTTACCACTGCCACCACCTACAAAAACATCTTCAAGACCATCGCCATTTACATCAGCTTTGGCCATACAAGGCCCGGTAAATGATAAAGGATTAATGAGCAATGTCTGTCTTTTAAAATCATTAATATTATTTTTTGGCAATTGAGCATTTATTCCGGCATTAGTCTCTACTAAAAGAGGCACAGTATTTATATCCTTAGGCCTGTCAAGAGTTGCGTCATTCTCATCAAGCACTAATAGTTTATCTATTTGTACATTTTCAATCAATTGACGTTTGCCACTGAGCCATTCTACTTCTAAAGAATAACCAGTAGCCAGATTACCCAATCCAAAATGCAGAACAGGCGAAACACTTGATTGATAACCCCTTGTAGGCATTTGCTCCAGAAACTGTTTTTTATCCTTATTGATTAGGGTTACTTTTGCCCCTATACCGTCTCTGTTAAGCCTGTCTCCTTTTAGTTTTACTTTCAGGTAATGGTTTTTCAAGTGCTTATCGGCATCGTTCTGATAGATGAAGGCTGCCTGATTGATATTATTTACTATTAAATCAAGATCTCCGTCATTATCAAGGTCTGAATAAGCCGCTCCGTTACTATTGGCATTATGGCTCATTCCCCAATTGCTTGCAACATTCTTGAATTGCAGATCCTGACCGTTTTTATACATATAGTTAGTCAGGTTCGACGATGGGATTTTCTGCACCAAATCCAGTACATTCTGGCGTTGGATATTCGCCTGATTGTTCTGGATATAATCGCTCATGTATTTCAGAAAATCCATGTTGGTATAATCTCTCAGATAGCCGTTCGTAATGTAGAGGTCTTTCCAGCCATCATTATCATAGTCGGCAAATAAGGCACTCCAGCTCCAGTCGGTATTTGAGATACCCGATAACTGCCCGATTTCTGAAAACTGCGGATATTTATTAGTACTATTCAAAACACCCTGATTGAGTTGCAGCATGTTACGCATATACTGATGCCCGAAACCAACTTTGAGGTTAAACTCAAATTTCTCGTAATTATCAGGCGCCATCAACAGCTTTTGTCGGCGATTATCTTCCGGAAGCATATCAAGCGTAAAAATATCTGTCAGGGCATCGTTATTAATATCTGCGGCATCACTACCCATCGAGAAATGGGAGAAATGCCCAATGGCCTCGTTAATCTGGTTGATGAAACCACCTTTTTTATTATTGATATACAGAAAATCAGGAATGGTATAATCATTAGACACATACATATCCTGCCAGCCATCGTGGTTATAATCGGCAATGGCTATGCCTAAACCATAGGATAAGGCAGAACTTAATAGGCCTGCCTGTTTAGTAATATCTTTGAAGAGCGGTTCTCCGTTTTTCCCTTTGTCATGTCTGAAAAAACGCATACCGTTTGAAGGGTCTTCCTGCTTTAAAATCTGAGCAGTTGTGGATTCATCTAATACAGGTAAGGATTTAGGATTATGATTCAGCAGGAACATATCCAGATCTCCGTCTTTGTCAAAATCAAAAAAAGCGGCTTGTGTGCTTGTAGCGGGGCTATCCAGACCGTAATCATGTGCTTTTTCTACGAAGGTCGGGATGCCGTTGGCGTTTTTTCCCTGATTGATAAATAATTGGTTAGTACGTTTTTCAGGCGTTAAATTACCTGAATAACAAACATAAATATCGAGCAGCCCATCCCCGTTCACATCAGCCATGGTCGTTCCGGTCTTCCATGGGCCGTCACGGCCTGTTAAGCCTGCGGCAACTGTAATATCTTCAAAAACCATCGCCCCTTTATTGAGATAAAGGCGATTGGATTGCATATTGCTTGTAAAATAAATATCGTCTAAGCCATCGTTGTTCAGGTCACCTACGGCTACACCTCCGCCATTATAAAAATACTCATACATCAATACGTTGGTATTAAGCCCTTCATTGATGATATTCTGAAAATCGACATGCGTTTTTTCAGGCGCTAATAAGGTAAAAAGTTCGGGTTCGTTGAAGGATTCAGAAGCAGGATTTTCAGCAGATTTTTGCTCGCTTTGGCAAGCCAGTAATAGTAATAACAGGTTTAGTAATAGCAGGTTCAGGGACTTCATAGGATAGGTATAAGGCTTCAATAACAAAAATTTTGGGTAGTTGAGCACCTGTCGGCACTCAACTACCCAATTTACTAAAATATCAATTAGTACCCGGGATTCTGTACTAAGTTCTTATTACGGTTTATTTCGTCGCGATGTATCGGTAAGAAATACATTTTATCCAACCATGTGCGATTCTCTTTACCAGGGTCTATGTCAGATACTTTATACAAATAATCATAGTTACTTGGGTCATATTTGTAAAGTGTAACCGTTTTACCAGGTTTCAGAGTACCTGTTATATTGATAATATTGGCTTTTCTGCCTAAAGTAGTTGGCGCAATCATCCAGCGGCGTGCATCATAGTAGCGTTGTTCTTCATATGCCATCTCGATTCTGCGTTCGTTACGGTAACGTTGACGCAAAGCATCGCCTGATTCGGTTAATGCAGGCATACCTGAACGGAAACGGATTTTGTTTAGCCAGGTACGCGCCTCTGCGTCTTCACCCAACTCGATACAGGCTTCTGCATAGTTAAATATAGCTTCTGTATAGCGTAAAACAGGCCACGGCACTTGTTGCCATGTGTTTTGGTCAACTACAGCAGGGCTCGGATCGATAAATTTACGCGTATAGTAACCAGTGTAGCTACCATTCCAGTCTTCAACTGTACTCTTACGTGTATCTAATCCAAAATAAGCTACTTTACCGCCACCACTGCTTAATTCGTATTGTCCGGTCTGAATCTGGTTTGCAGGGTCTTTCGTTGCCACGTCAGCAGTACGAGGTTTCCATGGTGCACCATCATATAAGATTGAAGCATAGAAACGCGGGTCACGGTTCACGTAAGGCTGGCTTGCGTGCTCAGGTTTCTGCCAGTCAAACTTAGTACCATCCATCATTTCAAAATCATCAACATAGTGTTGAATAGGCGCATTACCAGCCCAGTTATGATAACCGTTAGGACCATTAAATAAACCCTGACGACCGCCATCTTCCTGTTTTGCATTGATGAAATAGCGACCAAAAAGCATTTCTTTTTCACCACCATTTCTCGAAAGAGAGATATTCATGTAATTGGTAGTACCTTCATCTTTGCTTGCCGGGGCAGACAAGTTAAGGTTAAAGCCATAGGCCGGTAAATCTAACACAGCTTTAGCAGCTGCTTTAGCTTTTGTCCAGCGTTCAGTACGAGAGCCCGTAGCAATAGCAAGTATTTCCGGCTTGCTGAAAGCTGCCATAGCAGTAGATTTTGCTTTGGCAGTATTTACGTCATACAAATCACTGGCCGCATAAGTTAAAATACGTGCTTTCAATGCCAATGCTGCTGCTTTAGATGCACGTCCGTTAGCCATAGTAAAACCATCAAGTAGTGTAGCTGCCTGGTCGCAATCTTTTACTATAAAGTTGATACATTCTTCCATAGTATTACGAGGTGCCAGATAGTCAGCTTCACCTAAATCGTAAGGACGGTTAACTAATGGTACTCCGCCGTAGTTACGAACCAGTTGGTGATAAAGATAAGCACGCATAAAGGTAGCTTCACCTTTCAAACGCTCAACTATTTTATTGGAATTGGTAAACTTAGGAGCTTCCAGGTTTTTCAATGCCAAATTACAAGCTCTGATACGGATAAACATCTGACCCCAACTTGCACTACGGTTGTTACCCGTGGTGTTGGTACCCTGACCCCAGCCAATATCTGCCGGATTTGACCGTGCTTCTGTAATAGTAGTTATACCACGGCCCGGGTGAGTAAATGATGCCTCATCAGTTAATGATGCCTGCATTTCTTCACTGAACCCACCCATGTGCAAACTAGCATAAAGCTCAGTTACAAATGCCTCTGCCAAAGCAGCATCAGACCACACAGCCGACTCTGATACCTGATCAAGAGGGCTGGTGTTCACAAAATTATCATTACAACCAGTTACCGCAAAGCCGGCTATAACAGTTGCTACAAATATTTTCTTAAATTTATTCATTGCTGTTCAATTTAATGTTTTTAGAATGTTGCTGTTAGACCTACGTTAATGACTTTTGACTGAGGGTAGTACTGACCTGTTGAGTTATCAGTTTCAGGGTCATAAACTTTCAGTTTATCCCATGTCAACATGTTCAGTCCATTTACGTAAACTCTAAAATTGCTAAAACCAGCCTTTGAACCTATCGCAGCAGGAAGCGTGTACCCAACTTCGAAGTTTTTCAGACGTATATAGTCTGTGCTTCTTAGCCAATAAGTGTTACCATTTGAGTAATACTGGTCGCTACGGTTAGCGATACGAGGATCTACACTACTTGGGTTATCAATCGTCCAGCGGTTTTCATAAATATCCAACAAGAAGTTACCAATATTACCAGACTCACCGGCGCTTACATATTGTTTTGCTCCGGCTGCTCCCTGAAATAACACAGTAAGGTCGAAATTTTTGTATGAAGCAGTGATATTGGCACCACCCTGGAACATCGGCAATTGCGTATTGTTAGTACGAACCTGATCGTCAGGTGTGATTTTACCATCACCGTTATAATCCTTATACTTCATATCTCCAGGGCGTAACTGGTTTACGATAGCCTTGTAATTAATCGGGTTAGCATCGATTTCAGCCTGATCTTTGAATACACCATCATAAATATAAGCCTGGAATGTATTCATTGGTTTGCCGGTAGTACGTTGCCATTCAGGAGCACCCGGTGCTTCGTCCCAGAACAATACTTTGTTTTTTGCATAACCACCATTTACGCTCACACTATACTTGAAGTCACCTGTCTGGTTACGGTAGCCGATGTTAAACTCCCAACCTTTGTTTGATACCTCACCGATGTTTTCAGCAGGTAAAGTCAAACCTGTTGATTGAGGAACAGAGGCATTTCTGAACCAAAGGATATTGGTACGTTTGTTTGAAAACACATCAAATTCGAATGATACTTTGCCATTGAACAATGAGCCTTCCAGACCAAGGTTTGCGTTGTTGGCTATCTCCCATGTAATATTGTTATTAGGGATACGCGTTTCATACAAAGTTTTGGTTTCAGTGTTATTAATGATATAACTGCGGAATCCGTAAGTAGACAAATACTGATAGGTAGCCGGAGTAGTAGTATTAGGCAGATACACCTGGTCATTACCCATTTGTCCCCACGAACCACGTAGTTTCAGGTAGCTAACCATCGGTAAACCTTTCTTAATGAAGTTTTCTTCAGACAATACCCAACCTACCATAACACCTGGGAAGAAACCGTAACGGGTTTGCTCAGGGAAAATGTCAGAGCCATCATAGCGCCACAAGAACTCAGCAAGGTATTTTTCTCTGAAATTATAAGCCACACGACCGAAATAGTTGAGACGTGCACTGTTATAAGCTCCACCACCGTTATTCTTCTCTAAGTCACCACCGGCAAACATCTGGTCGATAGCAGTTGAAATAAAGTAACGACGGAAAGCATTGAAGTTAGTACCCTGAATAGTTTCACGGTTTGTACCTGCTAAAACAGTAATACCATGACTACCGAATGTACGCTCGTAAGTAGCAATACCACCTAAAAGGATGTTCAACTGGGTTTCGTTACCCAGGGTCAGACGAGGTTCGGCAGGACCACGTTTACTGGCTGTCAGCTTAGGTGTTGTACCGTCAGCTTCAAAACCTGTACCTCTTTCATATAAAGTCCATGGCGTTTCCCAGCGTCTTTGCGAGCGGATACGTTTGTCAATGGCAGCAGTACCTGTAAATTTAAGACCTTCAATACCCGGAATTTTAATATCAATCTGTCCGTTGGTCTGGAAATAATCCTGTTTATCATGCTCATAACCTGTCTGGTTAGTAGTGATAACCACAGGGTTTTCACCGTTTTCGATGTCAGGACCCGGTAAACCATTTGGCCAATAAGCCTGTTGATGTGGTTTACCACGCATTTGCATACGGAAGATGGCACTTGCCGGTTTTGTAGGATAACGTCTGAATTCCTCACGACCTACCAGACCTATCTGAACATTGATATATTTATTGATTTTTGCATCAAGATTTATTCTTATATCATATTGCTCATAGGCTGTGGCAGACTTCTTATAAAAAGCATCCTGTTTCTGATAGCCCAGTGAAGTCATGTATCTGATATTTTCTGTTCCACCTGTCAATTGCAGATTGTGACGTGATTGAGGCGACCAGTCTTTCAAGGTAGCACCATACCAGTCAGTGTTAGGATATAACCAAGGGTCTGAACCATCTTTGTATTTCTGAATTTCACCCGGTTGGAAAGGAGCCTTTCTTTGTGTACCACTTGGATTTGTGTATACACCCGTTGATTTATAGGCCTGATTAGCAGCTGACCACTCACCTACCGGCAACTGGTAAATGTCGATGTCGTTCAACATCTCCACATATTGTGCAGCATTTGCCAGTTTAGGAATAACAGTTGCCTGTGCCCATCCCTGATTGAATGAGTATGATAATTCAGGCTTGCCTGTTTTACCTCTCTTGGTTGTAATCAGGATAACACCATTAGCAGCACGAGAACCATAAATGGCTGCAGATGCATCTTTCAAAACTGAGATACTTTCAATATCGCCGGGATTCAGACGAGATAAACCACCAGCACGGTTAGGAATACCATCAATTACGATAAGCGCTTCACTGTTATTAAGGGTATTTGCGCCACGGATACGTATAGTTGAGTTATCAGCACCCGGTTCTCCACTTCTGTTGACGGCAACAACACCAGGGAGACGACCTGCAAGAGAGTTACTTAAGTTTACGGCAGGCGATTTTACTAATTCGCTACCTTTTACGCTTACAACAGAACCTGTTACGGTTTCTTTCTTTTGCACACCATAACCTACCACCACTACTTCACCTAATGACCTTACGTCCGGTTTCATAGAGATGTCAATAGTCGTACGGTTGCCAACTATTATTTCCTGAGGTTCAAAACCCACAATACTGAATACCAATACAGATTGATTATCCGGTACTGCTAAGTTATAATTACCGTCGGCATCGGTAGTTGTACCTCTTGTTGTACCTTTTATCGTTATACTTACACCAGGCAAGCTTTCACCCTTATCAGCTTCGGTAACTTTCCCTTTTACTGTTTGCTCAATGAATTCCCCATTCTGCATCCTGAGTTCGTCGATGTGGGACATCTTTTTCAATTGAGATTTTTTACGCAGTAAAATCCGGTCACCAATTACCTCATAAGAAATCTGAAGCGGTGTAAACAAATCATCCAGTACCTCAGATAAACGATTGCTTATCACGATTGATACTTTCTGATTCAGTCGTATAGTGTTCGAACTATACACAAACTTCACATCAGCCTGTTTTTCTATTTGGCTCAGAATTTTTTTAACTTCTAACGACTCTATCTTTAACGAAACATTTGTGTTAAGCACTTCCTGTCCATTTACATCGTAGGCATAAGAAAGCCCGCTAAAGAGAGCTACCATCAGGAATTGAGTAAACGTGATTTTCATTGCTTTAAGCAAAAAATTTTTTCTACGTACGTCTTTTTTCATACATTTAGGTTGTTTTTATACTTGTGATAGGTAAAAACTCAGCCCTCAGATACCGAATTGCCGTTCGGTTGAGAGCTTTTTCGAGGCCGATGATGCTATGCA
>CALRLS020000107.1:0-12571 GCA_943368815.1 Cyanobium sp. NIES-981 | reverse complement strand
TTCGTACTTACAACAATTGTTCAAAAAACTTATTTATCTTTTCATGTCATGAATAATTTATTTAAAGCCTTAAACGACTCTACCCGCCGTGAGATACTAGAGATGCTGAAAGACGGCGATATGACCGCAGGCGATATTGCTGACCGCTTCGACATGACCAAACCGAGTATTTCTCATCACCTTGATTTATTGAAACAGGCTGACCTCGTAGCCTCTGTAAAAAAAGGACAGTTTATCTATTATTCGCTTAATATGACTGTGATGGACGAAATTTTTGCATGGTTTATACAATTTAAGCCCACTCCGGCAGAAAAACCAAGAATACGTCTTCAGGTGAATCCGCGTACAATTATTGATTGAAAACAGCTCTGTAGAGAGCGTGACGAATAAATGTTGACTATCATGAAACGCAAATTATTATTCGAAATGCTAATTATTGGCGTTGCATTAGCTCCTTTTTTTTATCTGCTTATCAACTGGGACTCTGAGATACTTGCAGGGCAAACCAGAGTTATTTTTTTATATGCCCTGGCTACGCTCCTCTTTTATTTCCTTCCGCGGGTTATGCAGTATCTGGACAGCAAAAAGCCCAATGCTGATTTTCTGATACGAAGCGACAAACGCATCAGGCTTATCTGGTCTTCCTACCTCTCCGCCCTTGGTTTTATTCTTTTTTATTATATCCTGCATTATTCAGAGGGAGATAGCATTCCACCGAGGTATCTGGGTGTTGCCTTATCGCTATTCTTGTTTGCGAGTGGCAATTTTCAGTCTAATCTGCACCCTAGCAGTGCTTTTGCAGGTAATAACTGGTTTTCGAGAAGTTTCGAGGAAAAAAACTATCGGCAATTGCAGCGTTTTACAGCACGCCTGTTTTTCTGGGTAGGTATTGCCGGGACCGTATTTTTCTTATCGTTTACCGAAAGCAGGCTGGTGTCATGGGGTTTGGTATTTATCGGCGCTGTTATTTTCTACGGCATTATTATCCGCCTTATCAGAAATGTGGTGGCAAGTAGGTAGCCTCAAATAATTTGACTGTTTCCACCGCCTCTTTTACATCATGTACCCTTAATATGCTGGCGCAATTCATCAGGGCAATCATATTGAGTGCCGTAGTGCCATTCAATGCTTCGCCTGCTGTGATGCCCAATGTTTTATAAATCATTGATTTTCTTGAAATACCTGCCAATATCGGCAAGTCTAAAATCTGAAAGGCTGAGAGATTGCGCAACAATCCAAAACCCTGTGTAGGACCTTTAGCAAAACCAAAACCCGGGTCGATAATAATGTCTTTTACACCCAATTGCCTTAACTCAAATACTTTGGCCTGCAGTTCGCCGATTATATCAACGGTCAGGTCTATGTATTGATTCAGGCTTGTCATTGTTTCCGGATTTCCCCGGCTGTGCATTAATATATACGGCACGTCCAAATCTGCTACGGTCTGAAACATTTCGGGGTCAAGGTTTCCTCCGGCAATATCATTAATGATAGCTGCCCCTGCCTTAACGGCTTGTCTGGCAACCTGACTGCGAAAGGTATCAATAGAAATAATAGTATCCGGAAAATGCCTGATAATTGCCTCAATAACGGGCAGAACTCTGTCATTTTCCTCGCTGATGCTGATTTCGGCGGCATGAGGGCGTGTTGAATACCCTCCCACATCTAAAAATGCGGCGCCTTCATCCAGCATTCGCCCGGCTGTTTCTACAATCTCCTGGGTATTGGCCTCATAACGGCTTCCTTCAAAAAAAGAATCAGGCGTTATATTAAGGATTCCCATCACGGCCGGTCTTGATAAACTCATTAACTGCCCTTTGGGAAGCCTTAATTGAAAGGCTTTTGTATGAAAATTAAATGACATTTGCTTATAGTGCCGAAGTTTTATAGTTTTGCAATAATAGTCCATAATATTGAAAATTCCTTTAATTTATCCGTTTTTGGATTGCGTGCATGAACCAAACTGAAATAGAATACAGAAATATCATAAGAATTTGCCAGGACCTTTTCGAGAAAAAAAACAAAGATTACGGAACCTCCTGGAGGATTCTCCGCCTGCCCAGTATTACCGACCAGATTTTTATTAAAGCACAACGCATCAGAACCATTCAGGATAACGGATTCAGTAAAGTTGATGAGGGAGAAGTACCTGAGTTTATTGGTATCATCAATTATTGTGTAATGGCCCTGATACAACAAAAACTGGTGGATGAAACACGGGTCGAGATTCCGTTTGATGAATTGCATGAGCTGTACAATCAGGAAATGGGTGAGGTAATGGAATTACTTTTTAATAAAAACCATGATTACGGCGAGGCCTGGAGGGATATGCGTGTCAGCTCAATGACAGATATTATTCTGATGAAATTATTCAGAATTAAACAGATTGAAGACAATCAGGGTAAAACAATCGTTTCGGAAGGCATCAAAGCAGGGTATCAGGATATTATCAACTATGCTGTTTTCTGCTTAATCAAGCTCGGACAAGCACAAAGCCAGCAATAAACTCCGGCTGTTTTTAACATGTGATTAACAAAAGGTCTCTGACTCTGGAACTATATTTGCAAATATAACAAAGAGCATATTCGTTGCTATTTAAACATTACCTTATTCTTTATGAAACTCATTGCACAAATCGCACGCATCATTGTAGGTGTCATATTCACTTTTTCCGGTTTTGTTAAAGTCGTTGACCCTGTTGGTACAGGTATCAAACTGGAAGAATACTTTGAGGTTTTCTCGCAGGATATTCCTGCATTGCAGGGCTTCTTTATGTTCTTTGCGCATAATTCACTCACATTATCACTTATTTTCTGTGCTTTAGAGGTTATTCTTGGTGTGGCTACCCTCCTGTCCTATCGCATGAAAATCACTTCGTGGCTGCTATTGGGTATCATTGTGTTCTTTACATTTTTAACCTTCTATTCAGCCTATTTCAATAAGGTAACAGATTGCGGTTGTTTCGGAGATTTCCTGAAACTAAAACCCTGGACATCGTTTAATAAGGACATATTCCTGACGGTTCTTATCATTATCATTTTTATATTCAGAAATGGATATAAAGATTCAAATATGCATCTGGCGATGGCGGTGGTAACAGTGATTTCGTTTGGTATTGGTATCTATGCCATCCGTTATTTGCCACCTATCGATTTCTTACCTTATGCTATTGGCAAGAGTATTCCTGAACAGATGAAGCCGACAGGCATAAAACCGCTTTTTGAATATACTTTCCTGAACAAGAAAACTAATAAAGAGGAAGTATCAAGCGAGTTTCTGATGGATACAACTACCTATAAATATGTATCATCCATCACCCTGAATGATGATAAGGTAAAACCTAAAATCACTGATTATTTTGTGAATGATGCACAGGGAAATGTATATACTGATTCTACATTTATAGGCAATAAGCTATTATTGATTTTTAAGAATATCAAAGAAATTGATAGTGACGATGTTGCCAATATTAAAGCATTGGCCAAAAGTGTAGAAGGAAGCAATATTCAGCCTTTGATACTTACCTCAGCTATTCAGAGTGAATTTGATGCATTTCGTCAGACAAATGGCATCACAACTCCCTATTTTACTGCCGATGCCACGGTTTTAAAGACAATGGCACGAACAAATCCTTGTGTGATTTTGTTACAAAATGGTGTGGTAAAAGGAAAATGGGGAAAGCATAGTATACCGGATAAAGAAGAACTCACAGAACAATTGAAATAAACACTAATACAAATACGCCCAAACAGACAGAATGACTACGAATATTTTTTTAGTTGGTATGCCATCTTCCGGTAAAAGCACATTAGGAAGGCAATTAGCCAAAAGTTTAGGATACGAATTTGTTGACTTAGATGCCCGGATAGAGATTGCAGAGGGGAAGAAGATTGCAGAGATATTTGCGCTAAATGGTGAAGAATACTTTCGTAAAACCGAGAATCAACAATTAAAGAAGATACAGAAAGATACACGTCTGGTGGTAGCAACCGGAGGTGGAGTGCCTTGTTTTCTGGACGGACTTGACTACATTAAAAACAACGGTATCAGTATTTTTCTGGACGTAAAGCCTGCAAGACTATTGGAAAGGATGCACTTATCGAAGAAAAACGAAAGGCCCTTATATGACCTTGAAAACAACGATTTGCTTGGCACACTTACCGACAAATACAACGAAAGGCTACCGTTTTATACACAGGCAGACCTTACGATTGAAGGTGATACTGACCCTGCAGCCATATTGTGGATATTGGAAGCTGAATTTGCGAAGAAAATCAAATAGGATTAATACTTACTCCTTAAAAGCAGAAATGACAACTCAAACGGGTTGTCATTTCATTTTCTATCTATTTGTATTTCACTAGTTATTGCAAATCTTTGTGCAAGACTATTGTCAGAAGAATGTACCTATCGACACTACAAAACTGGTACCTTTTGCGCTCAGACTAGCAGAACCATAGTTTTGCGGATTATTTAATTGATAAGGCGTAAAGGCGCCGTTAAATTTATTAAATACTCCTGCCAAATCAATAAAGAACTTTGATGAACGATAGCCTACGCCACCTGTAAACAACATTTGTGAGCGGTCAAGATTATCACTTTTTTGTTTATACGGACTCGGCATATATTTGGTACCTGCTCGCAAGCGAATGTTCTGTATACGGTACTCTGCCCCTATCTTCAGGTTTACAACATCACTATAAGTGCTTTTGATACCACTTTTCTGGTCTCCACCCCATGTATTATTCTCAGGGTCTTTTACGCCCATACCTCTGTAACCTACATATTCAGCATCAGCGGTAATGAATCCGGCTTTATTAGGGAAGAAGAATGTTGCTCCACCACTTGCTTTTAATGGGGTGGTCAAAGAATAATTGAATACATTCTCTTCTGTCGCAATACTTGTTATTGCGGATGACGGAACTACCGGGTTTCCCGACTTAGGGTCTATAACAATGTGTGAATTAAAAATTTCGCTCACACTAATCCACGATGGCGTGGTAAGGCTGGCACCTAAACTGATATTTTCGGTTGCCTTAAAAATAGTACCAAAGGAGAAGTTCACGCCGCTTCCGCGTACATACAGATTTTCTCCGTATTCAAATCCGTCAAAAACTACACCATTTGCAAAATTTTCATTGTGAGTCAGGGTGTTTTCATAATTCAGACGAACAAAACCAATGCCTAAGCCAATATAAGTTCTATCATCGAAATTGACACCATAACCCAGATTCCACTGACTGGTTGAACCTGTGGTTGAAACATCGCCTATTTGTTGCACTGGTAAAGAGCTTTCTACTCTACGGTAGGGTGCACCACCATTATTTGACGGATCAATCAGGTATGCCTGATAAGCCATAGATTCGGCATTTTTCGCCAGTCCTGTGCTTGGGTCGAATTCATCATCTAATACATCAGAGTGTACATTGCTTCGTGTGGCACTTTCTGCAAAGAAGTCTGCCATTGAGCTGCGATTGTTGTCGCCGTTATAGCGAAAATCAGACAGAAAACTATTTTGTCGTGAATAGGTAACAGCAAAGGCGGAACGTTTTTTCCGGGTACCTACACCACCATTGCTGAAAACAAGGCCTAACTGCCCGATATTTGGACTGGTGGTGCTTCTGCTGAATTGTGAGCCTGCATATACTGAAGACACATTGACAGAGTTAAGCACAGGTGTGATACTTAATTCAGAGCGGTTATAAAATCCTAAACCGGCAGGGTTTGTATAATTATTGGTAGCATCAGCGCCTAAAGAAACATAACTACCGCCTAAGCCTTGCATACGAGCAGAGCCGGAAATTTTTGATTCAGAAAATTTAAAGGCATCTTCACCATAAAAGTGTCCGCCTAGATTCAATTGCGCCTTAGCTCCGATTCCTCCCATCAGAAGGGAAGCCGTAATCAGAATGCGTGAGATTTTCATTTTTTATAAACTTTATGATTGAAGAATTGAAACAGGGATAAAATCCGAGTAGTTATTTAATCATTCTTCCTTATTAAGGGTACAATTACTAATGAAATTTTTTTAATAGAAAACCTCGCCAAACAATGATGATCCAGCGAGGTTTCTGAATATTTTAACAAAATTATAACGTTATTACGTTCACTCTGTCGAGCTTAACAAGCAACTTAGGCAAAACTGTTCTAAATATGCCTGATTATCTTGGTCCACGGCTACCGCCACCACTGCTGCTACCACCACGAGAACCACCACTGCTGCTACTGCTTGAACTTGGAGTGCTTGAACTACTTGAGCTACGACTTGGAGAGCTCCAGCTTGAATTATTCGAATTCGATGATGAAGAACCTCTTGACCAGCTATCTGAACCTCTTGTGTTACCACTACCGCTACTATTTGTCGAACGGGTCGAGTTGTTTGTTGACGGACGGCTGTAATCATAGGTTCTGGTACCAGTGTTACCGCTGTTACCACTTTCGTAACCACCATTTCTACGTGGACGAGCATAGTAAGTATCGTTACCTGAACTGGCACGAGAGTTTGGTGTATTATTGAACGAAGAATTGTCTGTGCCGTTTCTTCTTGGAGCAGCATAGTATCCATCGTTACCCGAATAGGTTCTGCCATTTCCAGCACCACCACTTCCATAAGTTCTTGCATTACCATCTGAACCACGGCCACCGTCGTTGTTTCTGATTGCAGTATTGTTAAAGCGGTCGTTGTAGAACGCTGAACCTCTGCCACCATCACGTGGGCCATAAGTACGATTTTTTGCAGCGCCAATTACACCGGAGGTAACATTGTAAGCATAACCCGGGTATCCATAACCACCGTAACCGCCACCATATCCATAATAATCATAAGGGCTATAAAATGAATTATAGTAAGGATTACCCCAAGGGCTGTACATTGAACTATAGTAAGGGCTGTAAAAACCACCGCCAAAACCACCAAAGTATGGGTCATAGAAACGGCTTCCAAAACCACCATATCCACCCAGGCCATATCCTAAACCTAAGCCAAGGCTAAAGCTGCTATAGCCACCGAAACCTCCGAATGAGTTATAACCAAATGGTGAAGCATAACCGAAACGGCTGAACGGACTTGCCCAACCCATTGGCTGGCTCCAGGCATAATCATTCCAACCTGACTGATAACCATCTGAGAATCCTGAAGAATAACCAGGCTCAGAAGTATAACCACGTTGCACTTTGCGAGAGTTTACATAGTTCTCATCAAAGTACTCGTCAGTTCCATCTGTTTGGGTAGCTGGCGTTTCTTCTCTTTGATAACGAAGGTTATCGGTATAATCAGGATTCTGATAAATATTTGAAGGCTGCGCAGATGTTTTATAAGTTACCTGAGGCACATCTTTCGAAGAGCCATAAAGATCATCGTAATCACCTTTAGTAGCAACTTGCTTTTGACTACAACCCCAAGTACCTAAAAGCACCGCGACCGACAGATACCTGAAAGATTTGAAAGTGTTCATATTATCTTTAAGAATTAATTGTGAACTAAAAATTAGATTTTATCTATGTTAATGATGCATGAGCATTGAAAAAGGTTGTATGGAAAATAAAAAAAATAATAAATTTTTTACAAACGCTCTTCTACCACTGCACCATTACTTACATAAGACAATCTGTTACCGAAAAGTAACATAGAACCTGTTTAAACTTATTCCTTTAACCTACGAATGTCTAGTTTTCACTCATATTTCGTCTAATTATTTCGTCCGTAGCTCTGCTACGCACTCAATAATTAGTCTCATCTGAGCAAAAACTAGCTCATTCTCGGCATTAAATTAAAAGTTTAAACAGGTTCATAATTATCTATGACAAACTTAATATAAAAACTTATCTTTGCAAGCTAATCCGGATGAAAGTTTCATTAAAACTAGTCAGGATTGTGCTTTTCATAGACATTGTAATAACGAAAAAATATATCTATTAGATTCATTACAGGTAATAAAGTTTAATTTCAATCAATAATTATGAGTAAAGGGCTTCCAAAACGTAGCGAGAATTATTCGGAGTGGTACAACGAATTAGTTAAACGAGCAGATTTGGCTGAGAATTCAGCGGTAAGAGGATGTATGGTTATCAAACCTTACGGGTTTTCAATCTGGGAAAAAATGCAGCGTGCTTTAGACGATATGTTTAAAGAAACAGGGCATGTTAATGCGTATTTCCCGCTTTTTGTACCCAAAAGTTTGTTTGAAGCAGAAGAAAAGAATGCCGAAGGATTTGCCAAAGAATGTGCAGTAGTAACACATTATCGTCTGAAGACCAATCCTGATAAACCGGGTACGCTCATGGTTGACCCTGAAGCTAAACTGGAAGAAGAACTGGTGGTGAGACCTACAAGTGAGGCTATCATCTGGAGTACATACAAAAACTGGATACAATCGTATAGAGATTTGCCTATTCTGATTAATCAATGGGCGAACGTGGTTCGTTGGGAAATGCGTACGCGTATGTTTTTGCGTACGGCAGAGTTTCTGTGGCAGGAAGGACACACCGCCCATGCAAGCAGTGATGAGGCAATGGCAGAAACCAGACAAATGCTTGATGTATATGCCACTTTTGCCGAAGAGTTTATGGCTTTGCCTGTGGTAAAAGGCATTAAATCGGCTAACGAGCGTTTTGCTGGTGCCGAAGAAACCATGTGTATTGAGGCCATGATGCAGGATGGTAAGGCGTTGCAGGCAGGTACATCACACTTTTTGGGCCAAAACTTTGCTAAGGCATTTGATGTGAAATTCCAGTCGAAAGAGGGTAAACTTGACTATGTGTGGGGAACATCCTGGGGTGTTAGTACACGCCTGATGGGTGCTTTGATAATGGCACATTCTGATGATAATGGTCTGGTGCTTCCACCAAAACTAGCCCCTATCCATGTCGTGATTGTGCCAATTTATAAAGGCGAAGAAGACCTGGCAACTATCAGAGAAACCATCGCACCGATTATTAAAGAATTGAAATCTTACGGTATCACCGTGAAATTTGACGATAGTGATGCGCAACGTCCGGGTTGGAAATTTGCCGAATATGAATTAAAAGGTGTGCCTGTGCGCATGGCTATCGGTATGAGAGATTTGCAGAACGGCCTGATTGAAGTGGCGCGCAGAGATACTTTAAGTAAAGAAACCCGTTCTATTGAGGGTGTGGCTGCTTATGTGAAAGATTTGCTGGAAGAAATTCAGGTGAGCATTTATCAGAAAGCCTTTGATTTCAAAAAAGAAAACTCTTTTGAAGTAAATACCTGGGACGAATTTGTAGAACAAATCGAGAAAGGCGGCTTCTTGCTTTGCCATTGGGATGGCACTTCTGAAACAGAGGAAAAAATCAAGGAGTTGACCAAAGCAACTATCCGTTGTATTCCTTTAGATGCAAAAGAAGAAGAAGGAACTTGTATCCTGACTGGTAAGCCGTCAAGCAAGAGGGTGATTTTTGCGAGGGCTTATTGATAATTTTATTGTCGAATGTCGATTGCAGATTGTCGAATAAGTTTCTTCCTTTCGACAATCTGCAATTGAAATTCGACAATCCTCCCACACCGAATGGCATTCCTCGGAACTTCATGACGGAATATCACTCCCTCCTACGCATTTCTTCGCGGAATTCTTCATGTTGGTGTATTAACAAATCCAGTTTCTCGTGCAGGCTTCTGATTTCTTCTTCTGCCATCTGATTAATCTTAAAATCTTCTTTTGCTCGCTCTCTGTCCTTTTCTTCCTGACGGTTTTGACTCATCATAATTAAAGGTGCCTGCAAAGCAGCTACGCATGACAAAATGAGATTCAATAAAATAAAAGGGTATGGATCAAAGCCTTTGTTATTTAGCCAATAAATATTGAATGAAATCCAGACGACCAGAAAACCAATAAACGATAAAATGAATGTCCAGCTACCACCAAAGTCAGCAATTTTATCAGCCATCCTATCTCCGAAACTTATTGGTTTGCTATCGTATTCATCATATAATTCTTTTTCCATAGTGTTGTTTTTTTTGCCAATTTATTAATTATTCTTTAGAGCCAAAATTAAATTCCAAAAATGAGCATCTGAATTATATGAACATCTTTTACTTATTTCTTTCGACCGCAAGTGACGCTTTTATGTCTTGAAACAAAAAGTTTGAACTGGTTATACATAAGAATTTAGAAAATCATTCAGATTTTTACAATTTCACACCTGAAAAATAAAAACAATTACGGAACTTTGTCGCTCATCAAATACATAAAAGCGTTTAATAAGCAAAATTACAATTATGGTAAAATCAGGCGATACAGTAAATGTTCATTATAAAGGAACCTTAAGCAACGGAACAGTTTTTGATAGTTCGGAGGGCCGTCAACCATTGCAATTCACTGTCGGTAGCGGAATGGTTATTCCGGGTTTTGATTCAAGCGTAACAGGTATGGAGATTGGTGATAAAAAAACCGTTTTCATTCCGGCAGAAGAAGCCTATGGTCCGGTAAACGAAGAAATGATTTTCACATTCAACCGTCTGGATATTCCTGATAATATTCCATTAGAAATAGGTGGTACTTTGAACATGCACAACGGACAACAGGCCGTACCCGTGATTGTGAAAGAAATAACAGCCACCAAAGTAAAATTAGACGCTAATCATGAACTGGCAGGAAAAGATTTGATTTTTGAAATTGAACTGGTGAGTGTGAGGTAGGTTAGGTTCCGCTTTATTGTAAATAGAGAGAAACATGGTATTAAGAAGTTGGCTTGTAAAAAAGACTTTAGAAATAAATATTCTAAATGCAATTACAAGTAATACACCATAAGACTTCATTAAAATGCAGGCAATTATATTAATATAAGTAATGAGAAAGTATTAATTGCTATTGAAATTTTAAACCACGTAGTTTCTCGAAGTTAAAAAACACTGAGTTACACGGAGTTCTTCTGTACATTCTCCGTGTAACTCAGTGCAAAACCGGGCGACGGTCGCTCTGTGTCACTCAGTGGTAAAATAATGTAAATTAATTTTATCTGGTTACTTAACCAACTATCAATCAGCATCCAATGGGAATGGGATTTGGGCTTCTTAAAGAAACGTTCATAGCTTTGCTTAAAGACTATACTACTGATACTCATTTGATTGATACCTACTGGGCTGAAATTGAGAAGGCATATACCTATAAAGAGCGGCACTATCATACATTGGCGCATCTGGAGAATATGCTGAAAGAACTGCTGGAAGTACAAAGCCTGATTAAAGACTGGAATACTGTGCTGTTTTCACTCTATTATCATGATATAGTCTATAATGCCCTGAAAACCACCAATGAAGAACAAAGCGCTGAACTTGCCCGAAAAAGAATGCAGGCGATTTCAGTTGATGAGCAAATTATTGAAGATTGCTATCAGCAGATTTTAGCTACACAGAACCATCATTTCAGCGATAATACTGACACCAATTATTTTACCGATGCCGACCTTTCTATTCTTGGCAAAGACTGGTACTTCTACGAACAATATACACAACGCATAAGAAAAGAGTATGGCATCTACCCTGATTTCGTTTATAAACCTGGCAGAAAAAAGGTGATACAGCATTTTCTGGATATGGAAAGAATATTCAAGACTGAATATTTCTTCACGCAATACGAATCGAAGGCGAGACAGAATCTCTTACAGGAATTAAAAATGTTATCAGCTTAAAGAACTGTCTGACTTTTGCCCGTCTAATAAATAACGGTTTATTTTGATAATTACCTGATTTTGAGGATATTTGTTGAAGAGTATCCCTAATCATAGCTATTCTGTGAAAAACATCTACCTCAAAACGCTAATCCTGCTATTATTCAGCATGAGCCTATATGCACAGGATAAGACTGCCTTTGGTCTTTCGGCTATTTATAATTTCCCTTTGCAGACAGTCGGAGTAGGTTTTAGAATACAAATGCCTCTTGCTGACAGGTTCGCATTGGTTCCTCAAATCAAGTATATGCCTGAGTTTAATAATGTCCATGAAGCTTATGGCGGCATTAATCTGCATTATTATTTATTGAACAATACTTTTTCGTTAGGGCGTAAAAAATTAGTAAACCCCAAGCGCCCTGTGCTGTATTTAGCGGCAGGGGTAGAATATAACAGATGGATAAACTACGCCCTTACCCAGAACGACAAAGCCAAAAAGAATAATGTATTACCCGAGGCCGGATTAGGCTTATCGGCAGGAACAAATTTTATAAGAATATTTGCTGAAGCTAAATACAATATACTCTGGAAAGAAAGCTATGGTGAAATGGGCATATTGTTTTTCCCATTCAATGATCGCTTATCACGTAAAAACTATTGCCCTAAACCCTAAGTATCAGATGAAAAAACTAAGTATTGCCATACTTTCGGTTGTTCTGCTTGCCATTGCCTGCTCAAAAGACAGGTCGATATTACGTGAAGGCGAAACAACGACTATCGAACAAAAAGTGGACTTCCTTGCTGTGAATAACAGCACTTTTGATAAACTGGGAACGCAACCACAGGTAAAAACAATTAAAAACGATAATGATTTACCATTTGTCGGTAAGCAAGGCACACAGGTCTGGCTTTATACCAGAGACCTGAAAACTTCTGATGGTAG
>CALRLS020000106.1:0-12604 GCA_943368815.1 Cyanobium sp. NIES-981 | reverse complement strand
AAAATTATTAATTCTCCATCAAGCATCGATAAGCGCTTTTGGAGGATATGTCAGTTTAAGAAATAAACTCTAGCCAAAAAATCGGTAGAGTTTATTCAGGAATGAATCAGCGAATATATCAGCTGAATTTAACAATCCAAAATATTAATTGACGGAATAAGCCATCAAAATATTTAATCAAACAAGCGTACGAAATATATTGAGTGATTGAGTGAATGGGTGATTGAGTGATTATTTGAAGAAAACTATATCTGGACATTTCAAGTCTAATCACTCAATCACTAACTCACTCAATCATTAAATGATTTATCACGGCTGTGCCGTTACTTCTAATAGCTCTTTATCATGGTGGTAGCGGATGGTGCTGGTATTATCAAAAAACATGGTTGCACCTTTGTCTACTGTATACGGTTCCCATTTCGGTAGTCCGCTTGCATTAGGGTTACCTGTTTTAGCAAAGTTTATCCACGACTGGCTCATTTTATCCGCCAAAGCATGAGCCTCTTTACCGCCTCCGGTCATTTCTTCGCAACGGGCAATATTATTGAACACAAACGGAATTTCCATACAGTGCAATGCTTTGTATTTGCCACCCAACACAGGTGATTGCCAAGAGAATAAATACATATAAACAGGCGCACCACCTGATGTAGATTTTGCCTTAGCCTGGGTAACAGCACCCGGACGGAACATCATATCAATATCCATCAAATCAGACGGTTTGGTATCATTCGGAAATGCTTTCTTTGCTGCTACAACATAAGCATCAGTTTTATCCTTATATCTGTTCTTCAGGAAATTATTCACCTGCTCGGCATTGGCATTAGACATACCACTGAATAATGATGCCATGAACTCATTTTTTACTGTACCAATGAGCAATGGGATATTTTTAGACAATTCAACTGCCTGAGCATCGGTAAACTGATAAGGTAAGAACTCACCATCACGGCTCGGACCCCAGCTTACACCAAAGGCACCTGTACTTTTGCCTTCAGCTTTCATTTTATCGCCTACAATTTTCAGGGCTTTGTTACCTGCTGCAACCAGATCGGCAAAAGGAACTTTCTGAATATCATCAATTTTACCCGACTCTATGTTCAGGGCTTTCAAAACTTCTGCACCTATCAATTGTGTATCAGATTTCTCTAAAAGGGTAGTACGGAAAGCGCCACTCTGGTTTACAGCCTTGTGGAATAACCCTTTTGCCGATGGCGTTGCCATAAGGGTATTTACTTTAGCACCACCACCCGATTGTCCGAAGATGGTTACATTATTGGCATCACCGCCAAAATTGGCAATATTGGTTTTTACCCATTCCAGTGCAGCTACCATATCGACGATACTAAGATTGGCCGATTGTTTGTATTTATCGCCATAAGCGGATAAATCCAGATAACCTAAAATATTCAAACGGTGATTGATGGATACTACTACCACATCACCTTTTTTTGCCAGGTTTTCGCCATCATAAGAAGGTAATTCCTGTGATGAACCTGCCGTAAAACCACCGCCGTGAATCCAGAATAAGACTGGTCTTTTTTTGCCGTCGTTGATACCGGGCGTCCATACGTTCAGGCGCATACAGTCTTCGTTTGTAAAGCCCCAGTCGTGATGGAATACAAATTCTGATTCATCCTGAACCGTTGTAGTAGGTGTCATAAGAGGGGCTACTGGCCCATAAGAGAGTGAACTGCGCACGCCCGACCATGACTTAGGTTTCTGAGGAGACTCAAAGCGTTTAGCCTCTGCATACGGAATGCCTTTGTAGGTATAAATGCTATTATGCACATAACCACGAACTTTACCTGCATCTGTGCTGGTAACAGCCACGTCTTCTCCGGTTTGCATTTGTGCCGAAGCACTTGCTGCAAAGCAAAATGCCAGGAGGGATACTAAGATTTTTTTCATTGATATAGGGATATTGGGTGAATGAGTGATTTAGTGATTGAGTGATTTAGTGATTAGTTATTATGGTTGATTAAATTCGATTAATGCTACTAGGCTTATAAATGGTATTATGTTGCATAATTTCTTAATCACTAAATCACCAATTCACTCAATCACTCATTTATTATTACCATAAGCCTTATCCAAAAACAGATAGCGGGCATCGTCTTTTGCGTTTTCTGCCTTTGATTCTGCGTTTAGAATCATTACCGGAGGGGTATTATCACCTGCCTTGGCTGCCGGCCACTCAGGTAGTTTCACCCCGTTTGGATTCCCGGTTTTGATGAAATTGGCAAAATAGTTCAGCATCGTTTCTGATACTTTGTAGTCGTCTGCCGTCCACGCATATTCTTTTATCAGGTGGAGATTGCCCATGCAATATTCTATCTCACAGGCATGAGGTGCACCCACAGGTTCGGGCGCTTTAGGTGCAGCTCCTTCTTTTCTGACTGTGCCTCCTGCCAGGCCTGATGTTAGTGACTGGTCAACTAATGGCGGACGTAATTTGCTGTATAAATATCTGTACACAGGTTGAGAACTATTGTTGCGGTGCAGGTCGAACCATTTCCAGGTACTGTAAGCAATGAATCGGTCTGATGCCAGCGCCGTAGCCGATAGCTCAATTTCTTTCTCTGAGCCATGCGGATATAGTTTCAGCACTTCTTCGTAATCATTAGGATATTCTTTTTTTACACGTGCTATGTAATTTTCATCCTTATTCGGCTGGCCAAACATAAATGCTGCACCTGGAATTTCGGCTGAGTTCCAACCCAAAAGAAGCGGTACCTGTGCCTGCTCTTTGGCATTGAAGATTTGCGTAATGGTTTTAGGATAGAAGTACCCGTCAATAACAGTCGGAAAACCGAATCTTTTTGATTCATTATAAATCTCGTAGATTTCACGAGTGCTTAAGGCTCTTAGTTTTGCCAGCGAGGGATAACCTGCATTTTTGGCAAAATCTGAACCCACTTTTTCAGCCTCTGCCAATGATACCGGGGCTAATGTAGGGTTGATACCCGCACCACTTTCGCCGATTGCTCCGGCTATGAGGTTTCTTGATAATGGAGAGGCCATCTGTGCACTTACCGAAATAGACCCTGCAGACTCACCTGCGATGGTTACTTTTTTAGGGTCTCCACCAAAAGCAGCAATATTTTTTTGTACCCATTTCAAAGCAGCAGCCTGGTCTAATAAGCCATAGTTGCCCGATGCTTTGTAGGGAGCCTCAGCGCTTAGTTCAGGATGAGCAAAGAAACCGAAGATATTCAGGCGGTAATTTACCGTAACGGCCACAATGCCTTTTTTGGCCATTGCTTCGCCGTCATAGCGTGGTTCTGAAGCATCACCTGCTACGAAACCGCCTCCAAAGAAATAAACTAAGACAGGTAAATCTTTGGTATTGCGTTTGGCAGGAGTCCACACATTCAGGTATAGGCAATCTTCACTCACACCATTCGAGCGGGAATTCATATCACCGAATACAACAGTCTGCATGGGTCTTGCCGCAAATTTTTTGGTTTCTTTTACACCCTTCCAGTTTTCAAGTGGCTGAGGGGCTTTCCATCTTAAATTTCCTACTGGTGGTTTGGCAAATGGTACGCCGAAATAGGTCTGAATACCCGATTTAGTATCATAATTCCCCTCTATTATGCCGTTTTCGATAGTAGTTTGTACGGCAAAGGCATTATTGCCCTGCGCACTTGCTACTATACTGGCTAACAGAAAAAGGCTTACGAAATAGCATATTTTATTCATTTTCTTTAATAAAATTTAGTTATTGTCTCAATTTGTGACAATAATAATTGGTTTTTTGAAATAATCATACTTATTTTTGAAAAATTTATATTTGCACCGGCTCTTAAAAGTATTATCCACGTGGAAGAAAAAAAGTATTTGCCCCATATAGCCTTCGATTCAGTCATTTTTGGTTTCTCGGGTAACAAGCTCAAAATCCTGATTATGAAATACCATAATACAGGTTTTTTTGCCCTGCCCGGTGGTTTTGTAAAGATTGATGAAGACCTGAACACGGCCGTGAGAAGAGGCTTGAAAGAAAGAACAGGACTGGATAATATTTACCTTGAACAGTTCTATACTTTTGGTGATGTGTCGCGCTACGTACCGGAGGTGATGAAAATAATACTGGAAGCCAATGGACATGATGTGCCTGAAAATTATTGGATGCTTGATCGTTTTATATCGGTAGCCTATTATGCGCTAATTAATTACGAAAAAGTAGTACCTACACCTGATGCCCTCTCAGACTCATGCGACTGGTATGCCCTGGATGCCCTTCCAACATTAATGCAGGACCATAAGGCAATAGTTGAAAAAGCTTTGCAGACATTGCGAGATAATCTCGAACGCAAGCTGGTAGGCATGAACCTGCTACCACCCCTGTTCACGATGAACGAACTGCAGAAAGTATATGAAGCGATTCTGGGTGAAAAGCTTCGCCGGACGACTTTCCAAAGAAAAATATTGAGCCTGAATATCCTACAACGCCACGACAAACAATATTCCGGCAAGGCACATAAGGCTCCTTATTTGTATAGTTTTATGCAGAAGGCAGAGGGGTAAGAGGATGAAGAATTCGTGAATAAATAACTATTGAGCTTAGCGGTACTTGAACCTAATGTTTACTCAAAAATAATTATATTAATGTATTTTCTAGTTTTAGTTATAAAACACATAAGTCTTATAGCTTATAAATACATATTATAAGCCCTACAACTTATATTGGCCAATTATAAGCTCTGTAGCTTATAATTTGTTAATACAAGATTTATAGTTAATATTGTGGAAAATAATTTTTATGAGTCTAAAAGCAGTTATCACAGGAGACATTATAAATTCAACTGCCATAGAAATTGCAGAGAGAGAGAGACTGTTAAAAAAACTTGTTGAATTCCTGAAAGACATTGATAATACTTATGATGTTATAAGCGAAACTTTCCGCGGGGACAGTTTCCAATGCTTCGTTCATAATCCCTCAACTTCTCTAAAAATAGCATTACTTCAAAAAACATTTCTCCTCAGCCTGGATAAGAGTAAAAATTACGATGCAAGAATTGCTATTGGAATTGGTAAAGTTGACTCGCTTTCTGAAAAATTAACCATATCTAATGGAGAGGCATTTGAATTATCCGGGCAATTACTGGATTCAATGAAAAAAGGCAAACAATCATTAGCCATTAATAGCAATGATAATTATAATGATGAGTTAAAAACAGAAGGTATATTGCTTGATGCTATTATTTCTAAGGCAACCGCCTTGCAATGTGAAGTAATCTATCAAAAACTGCTTGGAAACAGTGAGATACAGATTGCTGAAAAATTAAAAATAAGCCAGTCTGCTGTTAATCAGCACAGCAATAGCGGCAATTGGAATGCTATTGATGCGATGCTGAAACGATTTGAAAAAATTTATGCCAATGAAAAATGACCTGATTCTTTTTTCTGCCGAACAAGGGAATTTGCTGATACGATTATTGATAGCTCATTTTATCAGTGATTTTGCCTTGCAAACCAGACGTATGGTAGATGATAAGAAATGGTTTTCGTGGGCTATGCTTACTCATGTATCAATCGTATTTGGCATGACCTTTCTATTGAGTGGAGCATGGAAAATCAGTCTGGCAATTGCATTCATACATTGGGCAACTGACGGTTTAAAAATTGAACTGAAAGAAAAATATCCAAAGAAAGAATCTCTCCTGTTTATAGTTGACCAGTTGGTTCATGTACTTGCCATCATAGCCGCATGGTTCTGGTATTTTAACACGTTCGACAAGCTCCTGAAAACAATAAGCCTTCCTTTTACTAATTATAAGTTCAGCTTGCTATTATTAGGGTATATCTGGTTAATCTACCCGGTTGGGTATTTAATCAAATTTATTACGAAAAATATTGCCCACACAGACCCTTCGACTCCGGACAATGAAGCAAAGGTTGAACACGGAGGAAAACTAATCGGACAATTTGAAAGAATAATTATCCTTACCCTTGTTTTATTAAACCAATATGAAGCCATAGGCTTTTTAATCACAGGTAAAAGTATTATCCGGTTTGCCGACCATAATAGTGATTTAAGAAGCGAGTATGTATTGGTAGGCACAATGATGAGTTATGCTGTTGCCATTCTTACAGGTGTAGTTCTTAATTTTTTACTTTCCATTTAGCATAATTGTTTATAGTGCTACATCGTGCATTTAGTGTACATTGTGGAAAGTTGTATAACATCCATCATAAAATTCTGTCGAATTTTGGCGATTTACACAATCGCTATACAGACTAAAACTTCATCTTTTTAATCTCCTCAATATATACGTCCCAATCCCGTTCTTTTTTTGCGCCTGCTGCCAGAAGTGCTTCAATAATTATCGGGTATTGCGGCCTGGGGTTGTGATAGGCGGCCCAAAGCGTTTGTCCTAAAACGGTACCACCATACGCATTTTTAACCTCCAAAGGTGCGCCATGCTGCATAAGCAATTGTATAATATCTAAATGGCCACCGATTGAAGCCCAATGCAAGGCCGTCATCCCATCTACAACCATTTTTACATCAAACTCCTGCTTCATGATGTAATCAACTACATTGATATGCCCGTAACAACAGGCCCACATGAAACCCAGATTTCTTTTTTCGATAGACACGCCCTGTTTCAGATTTCCATCTGTATCATAATAAGTAAGCACTTTGTCGAGCATGCCGGTTCCTGCTGCTCCTTCTAAATCTACTGGGGCTCCCTTATGTGCCAGGAGGTATGCGGCAGATTCGCCCCTTCCATTATGCAAGCAGGCAAGTATAAGATTTCCTTCAGTATAATCAGGCGCTACCGCATGATAAAAACTGGCCCCATGAGCCAGCAATAAATCTATTAATTGTTCATGAACACCCGCTTTAACCGGATGCACACTTGTAGCTACAAGCCCGAGTGTGCTGGTACCTTTGTACATTCGTCCCAAAGCATCAATTTCTGCTCCGGCTTTAATCAGCGTTTCTGCTACTTCTACCGCATTCGGAGGGGTTTTCTGTCTGTATCCTTCCACACCGTTGACACCAATATAATTTAAAAGTGTTGACTGGTGATTACGGACTGAACGGGCGTGAATTAAAGTTGGGTGCTCCTGAAGTATTTGTTTGAGTGTAGTTATATCTCCTGTCACAATAGCGTCAATCGCTTTTTCAAATTGTGCCACTTTACTATTTTCATCATTCAGTTCTTTCCGGAATTTTTCAAATTCAGCCCAGCAACTAAACCCATGCTTATAGGCTATTATAACCCCTGCAATCTGATGAGAATCGTCATGGTCTATCGGGAAATGTTTTATCATATCCAACCATTCCTTTACATTATCGCTGTCTTTGTATTCGATAAGGAACTGAGTAAGCGTATGGATATCACCATCGAAAATAGCCTTTTCAATTTGTTCTGATTGCGAAGCCGGAATTTTTGAATTTTCCATGGTTTTCATAGAACCTGTTTTAACTTTTTGTTTCTAGACGAAAATGAGGGATTTTTTGATTAGACGAAGAGAAAAATTGAGAGCGTAGTAGAACTACGTACGAAATTTTTCTCTGAAGTATAATCGAAAAAGCGCCATTTGCAGTCGAAAGAAATAAGTTTAAACAGGTTCATAGTAAAATGATAGTGAAGATACCGCTAATAATCAATATATTAAATGTCTTATCTCATATAATTCCTGCGAATATTGCGATTTGATAAAATTTTAGTATAGGGCTTTTTTCTTTCTGCTTTCACCGTTTTCCAGCGAAGTATCTCATTTCAATATTTTCTGATTATCTTTGAAAATATGCAAAAGAAATTTTTAATACTCCTGCTTCTTCTATCCGGTCTTTCGTGCAGTAAGAAAGAAACGATTCCGACTATGTATCAGATTGACCCAAAGCTTTTGCCATATGTTGAATCTTTTGTAGCAGAGGCGAAGAAAAGAAATATTACGGTTGTGCCGGAGAATTTAATAATGAAGTTCAATAAAGAAAGCATAGAAATCTGCGGACATTTTACAAGAATGAATACAGGTCAGCGGGAAGTAGTAATCAACCCTGGCTGCTGGGATTCGGCCCCTGAGCAAAACCGGGAAGCATTGGCATTTCACGAATTAGCGCATTGTTTTCTGAATCGCGGGCATCGCGATGATCTACTTCCTAATAAAGCTCCTGCCAGTATTATGAACATACAGAACAATGGCCCTTATGAACCATGTATTTATCCGATTGATGGAGACAATACCTGTAACAAAACTGCTCGCAGAAACTATTATATTGATGAACTCTTCAATGATAAAATGCCTGTGCCCTATTGGGCGAAGTGAGAGGTTGAGCGATTGAGTGATTGAGTGATTGAGTGATTAATAGTGACGCTATCGCCTATACTGAAAACCTCTTCGGCTATTTTGCATGATTTTACCTTTGCTTTGTTCAGCGAATCATAATATTTTTTTTCAGGGGTGTCCTGTCCGAAAGCAGCAACAGATATAAGAGTACAGAGAAGAGAATCAGGTAAAATGTTTTCATGGCTATAAACGATTCGGCTTATCTGATGATACTAAACAAGCGATTCCAACGGATTTTATTCAAAAAACTTCCTTTTTTATCAATTGACATCCAGATGAAGACTGCTTTGCCTACTATGTGGTCTTCGGGTACAAAGCCCCAGAAACGGGAATCATCAGAGCTATGGCGGTTATCGCCCATCATAAAATAATAATTCTGCTTAAATGTATAAGATGAAATTGCTTTGCCATCGAGCAAAATCTGCCCGTTCTGGTATTTAGCATCATCATTCCCGTCGAATGTCGTGATGATACCCTTATATAGGGCTATGTTTTTTTCATCCAGTTGAATCGTCACTCCTTTTTTGGGCACTATGATAGGCCCGAAATTATCACGATTGAATGGAAAAAGGCGGGAATTATATGGAAAAAGATT
Organism: Cyanobium sp. NIES-981; assembly: GCA_943368815.1. GTDB lineage: Bacteria > Bacteroidota > Bacteroidia > Cytophagales > Spirosomataceae > Emticicia. The sequence continues at coordinate 3,699 of CALRLS020000106.1, read as the reverse complement.
AAAGTTTGCATTTGTGGTATCACCCTTTGCCTGAACAATCTCGCTTACATTTTTCACAAAATCAAGGCCTTTTATGTCTTTGATAGCCTGTCCTGTAGCTTTTATTACATAAATAGTTTTATTCTCGGCGCTTAATGCCTGCCCGAACTCCGTGATACCGTATTTCAAGAAAAACTTGTCGTTGATTGGCTCATCAGTTTCCATTTCGTATTCCATCTGCATGCCTGATGTATTGGTGAATATCTTCCCGTTCACATAGGCCTGGCCTGTCCGCATTTCAACTGCATCTCCCGGAATACCGATACAACGCTTGATATAATTGGTACGTAAATCAACAGGATATTTATCGAATCCTCCGAATTCATCAGGACGCTCAGGGCAACCGGGGTAATTGAACACGACCACATCACCATTTTTGACATGGGTAAAACCGGGTAAACGGAATTGTGGCACCTGAATCCAGTCAAGAAAAGAAGGGATTTCTGTGAACCATATTTTCTGGTGTGTCAAAGGGATTTGAAGAAGCGTTTTGGGTGTACGGGTACCGTAGTGAAACTTGCTGACAAAGATAAAATCGTCTGTCATCAGGCTGGCTTCCATTGAACCACTCGGAATAGTATAGGGCTCAAACAACAACCAGCGAATCAGGGTAGCAGCTACAACGGCAAATAAGATGGAATCGAACCACTCACGAAAGGGTGATTTCTTTTTGGGTGCCTGTACTGGCGGTTTGGGCATTTCTGTAGTAGAGTTTTTGTCAGTCATTCGCTTTTAAATAATAGTATTTTTTGCTTTGACATTGAATTGACAGATAGGTTTAGTTGTATCTGAAATTTATTTTATGCGCTACTGTTTACCCTTAATAATTTAAGAAATTGAAAAAATAAATCTCCCAAAACTCAACATTCCGTGTAGACACAATTCTTCACTATCCCCTATCTTTGCGTTTCAAAATCTAATATACGTATGTCTTATTGTTTTGTCATTGAGCGCATGAGCGGTGCGCAGAAAGAGCTGCATAAAAACTACCACGATAATCATTATGGTTTCCCGATTCATGATGATAATGAGCTTTTTGGCAGGCTGATAATGGAAATCAATCAGGCCGGATTGAGTTGGGAGACAATACTGCGTAAAGAGGCATCTTTCAGAGCCGCCTATGATAATTTTAATATTGAAATAATAGCGAATTATACCGAAGCCGACCGTGAGCGATTGATGGCCGATGCAGGGATTATCAGAAACCGCCTGAAGATTAACGCTGCTATCGAAAACGCCCGCACGATTATTGGTTTACAGGCATCGCATGGCTCGTTTGAAAAATGGCTGGAGGCCAATCACCCCCGCACAAAAGACGAATGGGTGAAATTGTTTAAGAAAACATTCCGTTTTACAGGTGGCGAAATAGTAAATGAGTTTCTGATGAGTATTGGCTACCTTACCGGGGCTCATGCAAGCTCCTGCCCTATTCATGAGAAAGTCTTAATGGAGAAACCGCTTTGGGCGAGTGTTTGAGAATTATAGAAGGTAATCCTGCTTAATAATCAAAATACTGCGTATAGATAATATATTTTGTCTTAAAGAAGCAGTCTATTTTTCCGAGCGTTCCTGCATCGGCTTTGATATGCCATGTTACCCAGAATGCCTTGTTTTCCATTTCGGGGAAAAGCTTTCTTTCATTGACCTCTTCTACCTTTACGATTTCAATCAAATCATCAGGGTTATTTCCGGTAGCATAAGTACCGTATTTACCAAATAAAATCACATACCAGCCCCGGGTTTTCAGGCCATAATCGCCAGTGGGGTATTCTTTCAATTGTGCTAATGGTTGTTTGCCTGGCTTAAAATTATTTTTTACAGATATATAATCCTTTCCCTGCGTGGGCATAAAATCGGCTATTAAAATATTAACCCCGGCTTTACTAAGTTTTGCTGATGGTGTACCTAATGGCAAAGATGCCATGCCGCCACCATAAAAATCATTCCAGAGGGGCATGTTGATATTCACTTCATTGTTAAAGAAAGTGCCGTATAAATGCGAACTATCTTCTTTTATTGCCGGGGTGTTGGCAATAAGCACACGAAAGAGCGTGTCTCCTCTCAGCCCCTTATCCGTTTCAAATTGCAGCCGGAATTCAAGGTTTCCTCGCGTCTTCAAATAGAATGTAGGATTTTCCGCTTTGGATTGATAAGGACTATGCCATTTGAAAGCCTTATAGCCTGCAGATAAATTAGTGAATTTCACGCCACCACTATCTAATGTCTGGTAACTGAACCTGATTCTTGGCTTCAGTTTTGAAGAATCCACCCTGATTTCTTCTTCCGGTTTGAGACCTATAAATGGCTTTGGTCGGTTATCAGGCTTACAACCAAAGACAAGGCTCATTGCCAGAATCGCCAGGAGTCTCGTTAGAAAAGTATGTTTTAGATTCAGCCACATTTTTATAGTATTTTCATTTTTTAGCTAAAGCAATTTACATTTATCTGCAACAAATTCCATCATTCAATGATGATTAACTTATTTAATGGTCTTAAATTTTTAAATGAAAAAGATATTGAATAATTATACGTTTAGTTTATGGCATTCCATAAAAGCAATAAACCCTTAACGAAATGCTTAAGGGTTTATAATAATATTTGGATTCAAACATTCTACACCTCATCATTAAACATCACGATACCAGAATCACAAGGGAGCATTTCTTTTATTAACAAGTCCTTAGTTTTTATCTAAATACTTTGTCAATTGCACAAATGAAGCGGTGAATCCCAGTTGCATACCTTCGTTAATAGCCCGGAATCCTTCCTCTTCGGCTGGCGTTGCATCAACAGGTTTGCCTGTCATGGCGATGGTGGTTTTTCCGTTGTTCTCCGTAAATACAACGCGATAGAAAATACGGGCAGGTATCGCAATACCAAAAGGTGCAGGCACTACATTGGCGTGTTCGTCAGCAAATGAATTGGTAAATTCAAGCAAATCATAGGGCTGAATGGCCCCGAATACGAATCTACCATAGTTTGTGCCATTATCCGATTCCATCTTAAAATGAAAGATGCCACCTTCTCTGAAATCCAGACTTACTACACTATTTCTGGTGTGTTCCGGTCCCCACCATTCGTTCAGGGCTTCGGCTTTGGTAAAGGCATTAAACACCAGTTCTTTAGTTGCTTTGAATTCGTAGCTGATAAAGAAATCAGCATTATTGGGCTGTGTTGTCATTTTCGGACTGTATTTTGGTAAGGTATTTATCTAAAGCGCTGAACTGTTGCTGCCAGAACTGGCGGCAATAAGTGACCCATTCGGCCACCTGATTGAGTTCTTCCATCTTCACTTCACAATAGCGTTCACGGCCTTGTTTCTTTATCACAATCAGGCCGCACTCACTTAGTATTTTGACATGCAGGGATACTGCCTGACGGGTGACATCAAAGTTTTCGGCGATTTCGTTTACATTCAAAGGCTTCTGTACCAACATTTCTATTATCTGTCGGCGGGTGGGGTCGGCTATTGCCTGAAAAACATCTCTTCTGGTATCCATGTATGTGCAAGTATTTGCTTGCAAAAATATGAGCAAGGATTTGCTTGCGCAAGTATTTTTGGAAGTTTTTTCGCTATAGAGTATAATAGCTTTAAAAGAACTTAAAAATTGATATATAGAATCGATTTTAAAATCAGAAGACTACGCTACTCTATTTTCA
>CALRLS020000105.1:0-12741 GCA_943368815.1 Cyanobium sp. NIES-981 | reverse complement strand
AGTCATGAGTTCTGCCCAATAAATCCTGATTGACTGCTTCCTGCTCCAATACTTCATCCAGTGTGCTATTCAATGATTGATTCAATACCTTCTTCATCAATCCTATCGACCTTGTCGCAGCCGTCTTATAAACCTCCACCAATTCATTCACAGCATTATCCAATTCTTCATAAGGTACTGCTCTGCTCACAAGTCCTAAGGCCAAAGCTTCTTCCATATACACTTTACGACCAGTGCTACATAAGTCGAATGCTTTTTGTATTCCCACCATGCGAGGTAGAAAAAACATAGAGCCCGCATCAGGCATTAAGCCGATACCCACAAACAATTCACTCATGTAGGCCTCCTTATTTGCAATAATTATGTCACAAGCCAATGCCAAAGACATACCGGCTCCTGTTGCAATTCCGTTTAATCGGCACACGACTGGTTTTTCAGCATTTCTGATGGCCCTGATCATGGGATTATAATTCTCTCTTAATGAGTCACCCAATGAGCTAAACCCCTTATCTAATCCTGCCTTTAAGTCTGCGCCCGAACAAAAAGCCTTTTCGCCTACTCCGGTTATGACAATTGCTCTAATCGTTTGGTCCTGATTTGCGCTTTCTACGGCTGTGGTTATTTCCTGTATCAGTTCGCCGCTTAAAGCATTATAAACCTGTGGTCGATTAAGCGTAATTGTTGCCACTCCTTCCGAATCCTCATAAATAATGGTGTCGTACATAATTGATAATCAGGTTTTTGTTACTCCTTATAATTTATCGTGTCTAAATATTGTTATATTATTTAGAAAATAGATACACAAATTTGGTAACTATTATGGCTTTATAAAACATTTTCATTTAAAATTTAAAGTAATTCACATTGATGCAATATATTTGCAAACTTTTTTTAATAATTCTCCAAAATGGAAGTGAATCAACCGTTAAACGGTAATGGTAATGGTCATCATCACCATAATCTTGACAAAATTTCTGCTGCTGGGCTTCTCATCGCATTAGGAATTATTTATGGTGACATTGGAACCTCTCCATTATATGTATTAAAGGCTATTGCCGGATCTGAACCAATCAATCAGGAAGTTATATACGGTTCCTTGTCTTGTATTTTCTGGACGCTGACAATGCAGACTACCGTGAAATATGTAATTTTGACGCTAAGAGCCGATAATAAAGGTGAGGGGGGGATTTTGGCCTTATTTGCTCTGGTTCGCAGACACGCCAGATGGCTTACCGTTCCTGCAATTATTGGTGCAAGTGCTTTATTAGCCGATGGTATTATTACTCCTCCTATCTCTGTTACTTCAGCTATTGAGGGTCTTCGTATTACATTTCCGGAAATAACTCAAGTCACAATTGTAAAAATTGTAGTTGTAATATTATCCGGACTGTTTCTGATGCAGATATTAGGCACAAAAAAAGTAGGGTTTTTGTTTGGCCCTTTAATGCTTTTGTGGTTCGGAATGTTGGCTACTTTAGGTTTATCATGGATTGTTCGTGATGCCACAGTTTTAAAAGCTTTGAATCCTTATTATGCTTATGAATTGCTTGTACATCACCCGGGCGGATTCTGGTTATTAGGTGCCGTTTTCCTTTGTACTACCGGTGCTGAAGCTCTTTATTCTGATTTAGGACATTGTGGACGTGGGAACATCAGAATAAGCTGGATTTTTGTTAAGCTTTGTCTGATTCTGAATTATCTCGGACAAGGTGTGTATGTAATGCAATTTGATGGACAAAAGGCAGCTAATATCCCTAACTTTAATCCGTTTTATGGTTTAATGCCTGAATGGTTTCTGCCGTTTGGTATCGTAATCGCTACTTCTGCGGCTATTATTGCCAGTCAGGCTTTAATAAGTGGGTCTTTTACTTTGGTTTCAGAAGCTATTCGCTTAAACTTCTGGCCTAAAATAAAAATAAACTATCCGTCAGACCAGAAAGGGCAATTATATGTGCCGAGTATTAATATTTTGCTTTGGATAGGCTGTATAGGTGTTGAACTTTATTTCTTTAATGTAGCGAAGGAGAGAACATTAGCCGGTGTGCCTACCGATACTTCATCGGCAATGGAAGCTGCTTATGGTTTGGCAATTACCCTAACTATGTTAATGACAACGATGCTGATGTCATATTACCTCTACGCCAAAAAATATAATTTGTGGGCAGTAATATTATTCATGATGGTTTATTTCTTTATTGAGGGGGCTTTTCTTATTGCCAACTTAGAGAAATTTCCACATGGTGGTTATGTCTCGCTTATTATTGGTGGAATCCTGGCTTTCGTGATGTATATATGGATAATGGCATTTAATATCAAAATGCGTTTAACAGAATATGAGAAACTGGATAAATACGTTGAATCCTTACAGGAATTAAGTAATGATATTACTGTTCCGAAATATGCTACTCACTTAGTCTTTTTGAGCAATGCCTCCCGCTCAACTGAAATCGAAAACAAGATTATTTACTCTATTTTTCAAAAACGACCTAAGCGTGCCGATGTATATTGGTTTGTCCATGTAGATACTTTAGACGATCCTTATACTATGGAGTATAAAGTAAAAACCATTGCTCCTGACGACGTTTATAAAGTAAATTTCCGTTTAGGTTTTCGTGTTCCTCATAAGGTAAATCTTTATTTCAAAAAGGTTTTAGAGGACATGGTTAAGTGTGGAGAGGTAGACATCAGAAGCCGCTATGAGTCTTTGAATAAACACAATGTAATTGGTGATTTCCGTTTCGTTGTATTAGAGAAATTCCTTTCTTATGATAACCAGCTTCCGTTTGGTGAAAACCTTATTATGAAAGCTTATTTCTTCATCAAAGGCTTTACTCCGTCTGAGGATAAGTGGTTCGGCTTGGATAGTAGCTCTGTAAAAGTAGAAAAAGTGCCTTTGGTAATCCGTCAGATTGAAAATGTTAACCTGAAACGTGTTCCATGGCAAGCCAATGGTTAATACATTCATAAAACCTTATATATGCGTATTTTAATAACAGGAGGAGCCGGGTTTGTGGGCTCTGCTTTAGCTATTGCCTTAAAACAAAATTATCCTTCTTACGAAATCTTCTGCTTAGATAATCTTAAAAGAAAAGGGTCTGAACTCAACGTTGCCCGTTTAGGTAAACAAGGCATTAATTTCATTCATGGCGATATTCGTAGTAAAGAAGACTTTGATTCTTTACCTCTTGTTGATTCTATCATTGAAGCTTCTGCCGAGCCATCGGTGCTGGCAGGTCTGAACGGGTCACCTGATTATCTGATAAACACCAATTTATTTGGTACTGTTAACTGTCTTAATTATGCGGTAAAGTGCAAAGCTAATTTCATCTTTCTTTCGACCAGCCGTATTTATCCGATAAAAACTATCGAAACCCTGGATTTCATTGAATCTGAAACCCGTTTCGAATTAACAGATAAGCAGAAAATAAAAGGTGTTTCTGCCAAAGGCATTGCCGAAGACTTCCCTCTGGATAGTCCCCGGTCTTTATACGGAACTACAAAACTAGCCTCAGAGTTGATTATTCAGGAATACAACGAATTCTATAATCTGAAAACAGTTATTAATCGTTGTGGGGTATTAACCGGACCTTGGCAGATGGGGAAAGTTGACCAGGGCGTGATGGTGCTGTGGATAGCCAAACACTTTTTTGAACAACAATTAGCCTATATCGGCTATGGTGGATCTGGTAAACAGACCCGAGATATATTACATGTGGCTGATCTGTATCGTTTGATTGACTGGCAATTGCATAACATTGATGCAGTAAATGGAGAAATTCTGAATGCCGGAGGTGGGGTAGAAGTAAGTGTATCTTTGCAGGAATTAACAAAAATATGCCAGAGGGTAACAGGTAAAACAATTCCTATCAATACGGTAGCAGAAAACCGTCCGGCGGATATACGATTATATATTACTGATAATACGAAAGTAACCGCTCTGACAGGCTGGAAACCTAAAATAGGCGTTGAACAGATAGTTGAAGAAATAACAGCATGGCTTACCGAAAACAGGGAAGCGCTGGAGCCGATACTCAAATAAAAAACGAGGCCGTCGCCTCACCCTCTATATCTCCCTCTCCTCAAAAAGGAGAGGGAGATATTTTTAGCCCCTCTCCCGAGGGAGAGGGGTTGGGGTGAGGTCGCTGAATTTTATACAGAATATGCTTTTACCGTCTCAAAGAAGCATTTCACCTTTTCAGGGTCAGTATCCGGATATACTCCATGCCCTAAATTGGCTATATAACCCTGTGTACCAAATGCCTTGAGCATTTTCTTTGTCTGCTTTTCTATTTCCTTGAAAGAGGCATATAAAACACATGGGTCTAAATTGCCCTGCAAGGTTTTATTCGGAATCATCTTTCTTGATTCTTTAATGTCCATGTTCCAGTCTAAGCCCACTACTTCACATTTCAGTTTCGCCATCTCTTTACGGGCAAAGAAAGCCCCTTTGGCAAAAACCGTCTTCGGCGCTTCTTCAATAGCATCGCAAATCTGGGCAATATAAGGCAAAGAAAAGGTTCTGTATTGTTCAGGAGACAAGATGCCTGCCCAGGAATCGAAAATCTGCACCAAATCGGCCCCGTGACGTATCTGCGCCTTCAGATAGGCAATTGTACTGTCTGTTATCTTTTGAAGCAGCAGGTGGGCTAATTTGGGCTGAGAATACAGCATCTTCTTAGCGGCTGAAAATGTTTTAGAGCCTTTGCCCTCAATCATATAACAAAAAATGGTAAACGGCGCCCCGGCAAAACCAATAAGGGGCACTCTGCCATTCAGTTCTTTTTTTACTATGTCAATTGCTTGCAAAACGTAGGCTAAATCTGTTTCCGGGTCGCTTATTTTTAATGCCTCAATATCCTTTTTTGATTGTACCACCTTCGGGAAGACCGGGCCTTTTGCCTCAATCATTTCATAGGGTAAGCCCATTGCTTCGGGTACCACCAGAATATCTGAGAATATAATAGCTGCATCGGTTTTCAGAATATCTACCGGTTGAATGGTTACCTCGGCGGCTAATTCGGGGGTAGTAGCTAATTTGATAAAACTTCCGGCCTGAGCCCTGACGGCACGGTATTCAGGTAAAATTCTACCTGCCTGACGCATCATCCAAACAGGCACCCGCTCTACATGCTCACCTTTTGCTGCACGTAAAAGCAAATCATTTTGTAATTTCATGACACAAAGATAAGAACGAAAGCCCTATTCTCCAATTTGCATAAAAAAAGCCATGAGCTAGGCTCATGGCAGGCAATCAACTGTAAGTAATTGTTTTTTTACTAGGTGTTTGTGATTCTAACTATTTTGCAGCATTTGACTCTATAAAATCCTTTCCTGTGCGGGATTTACTCTTTTCTAATTCTTTTTTCAGGTAATATGCCGGAAAAAAGCCTTTGAATCTATCAATATACTTATTTTTGGTATCTAATAAAACCAGGGTCGGATATGCATCAATATTGTATCTGTCAGCTATATCCATTCCGTCAAAGGTATCAATATTAACCTTATATACCAAAAAGTTTTTGTTAATATAAGCGGCAAAATCAGGATCTGCAAAAGTCTCGTTTTCCATTTTGCGGCAGGGTATACACCAGGTTGCCCAGAAGTCTAATATGATTGGCTTTTTTAGTTTCTTTGACTCCCGGAGTAATTCGTCATAAGAGCCGTCATAAAATCTGACTTCACTTACATAATTTTTTTTATCATTTTTGTAGGACGCTAGGCTTATCAGCGCAATTCCTAAAAAACTCAATACTTTAAGTTTCATTTTTATAGGTTTTATTAATAAGTGGGGTCAAAAAACACGTGAAAGACCCGAAAATTGATATTTTTAATCAATTACAAATATTAAGCCACTTTTTTTCTGATTTTGCATACACCTTTAATAACTAATAAATAGGAGGTATCATTATGAAAATTTCAATGATTGGTGCAGGTAATGTAGCCTGGCATTTAAGCATTGCTTTTGAAAACCACCATCATCAGGTTTGTGAAGTTTTTAGTCGCCAGCTATCAAAAGCCAAGGCGCTGACCACCATGCTCTATCAGGCCGAAGCAAAATCAGACCTTGATTTTTCAGAAAGCACTGCCGAATTATTCATACTGGCAGTATCTGACGATGCTATTGCAGATGTATGTTCGAAACTGGTTTTGCCCGAGAACGCCATATTAGCGCATACTTCCGGCACGAAGAGTCTTCATGATTTGCAAAAACTAATCTCTTCTTTTCATGATTTGCCCATCAGATGTGCCGTATTTTATCCATTGATGACATTCAGTATTCATAAAAAAATGTCACTCAATGAAGTGCCATTCTGTATTGAAGCTGATGATGAAGTGGCTGAAAGTCAATTGGTTGAATTAGCACAGGGATTGAGCAATACTGTCTATCTGGTTAACTCACAGGAAAGAAAGGTATTGCATATCGCAGCAGTATTTGCCTGCAATTTCACAAACCATTTATTGGCATTAGCCAAAGAGATTACCAATAACCAGGATCTGGAATTTGATTTATTAAAGCCATTGATTAAAGAAACTTTCCAAAAAGCTTTGGATGCTGAACACCCCGCCGATGTACAAACCGGCCCGGCCATAAGAAAAGACAAGTCAACGATAAACAATCATCTGATTTATCTGAGAGACCAGAATGATTTATTCGAAATATATGAGATTATGAGTGAGAGTATACAGAAATGGCATGCATAAAAAGAAGGCCTCCCGATGCAAAACAGGAGGCCTTTCATATTTTATATTGCCCGGCTCTTAGTAAAGGCCTTCGCAACGATTGATACAATCTAAATCTTCAAAAGCGACTTTTAAGCGACTTATCATGCTTTCTTCTGCTTTACGCAACCATACACGTGGGTCGTAGTATTTTTTATTTGGCGAATCAGCGCCTTCAGGATTACCTAATTGTGCCTGCAGATATCCTTCTTTGTCTTTGTAATATTTCAGAATACCTTCCCATGTTGCCCATTGTACGTCGGTATCGATATTCATTTTTACTGCGCCGTATTTAATAGCTTCTCTGATTTCTTCACGTGAAGACCCAGAACCACCATGGAATACGAAGTTTACAGGTAATTCACCTGTACCAAAATGCTCCTGAATATAATCCTGAGAGTTTTTCAGAATGATTGGCTGTAATTTCACGTTACCAGGTTTGTAAACACCATGTACATTACCGAATGCTGCCGCAATAGTAAAGTTTGGAGAAACTTTTAATAGTTCTTCGTAAGCATGTGCTACTTCTGACGGTTGCGTATATAATTTTGAACTATCAACATCTGAGTTGTCTACGCCGTCTTCTTCGCCACCTGTTACACCTAGTTCTATTTCAAGCGTCATGCCCATTTTGGCCATTCTCTCAAAATATTTCACACATATTTCGATGTTTTCTTCGAGTGGCTCTTCAGATAAATCAATCATATGTGAGCTAAACAATGGTTTGCCATGTTGCGCAAAATATTTTTCTCCTGCATCTAGTAAGCCGTCGATCCAGGGTAATAATTTTTTTGCACAGTGGTCAGTATGTAAAACTACCGGAATGCCATACATTTCGGCAATCTGATGTACGTGATGGGCTCCTGAAATTGCTCCGGCGATGGCTGCTTCCTGATTTTTATTCGGTAAAGATTTACCAGCATAAAAAGATGCTCCACCATTTGAGAATTGTATGATAACCGGTGAATTAACGGCTTTAGCAGCTTCCATTACACCATTTACTGAATTAGTTCCTACAACATTGACAGCGGGTAGGGCGTAATCATTTTCGTTAGCGTGGCGTAATAAAGCAGCAAGTGCTTCACCTGTAACTACGCCCGGCTTAATCAAAGATTGACTCATGTTAAGTTTTTTGAATTTTAAAAAGAAAAAATATTGTTATAATTGTAGATGAAGCCGAATACGGAATTTTTATGCAAATTAGCTATTTTTGAAAATATTGGTAAGGAAAAAGCCTAAAACTTTGCTATTGGCATGTAGTTTTAATCTATTATTAAAAAGTGCCATTATTTAATCAAATTATTTCTTCTCATACAAGGCCTGAATATCAGCAGGAATCTGTACTTCCTTTAAGGTCGTTTTCTTATTATCTGTTATCCTCCATCTGTGCAACCAGGGAAACCCTCCTTTTGTTAGTACCGTATCTTTATGTCTGTATACTTCATCTTTTAAGGCTTCTTCTAAGCTAATAAATGTAAAACCCTTGTCTGTCATTACCTTGCATAGTTCATCAAAATAATCGGCATTCAGGGCATTGGCATGACAAAGGAAAATATGTTTGATAGGACGCCCTATTACTTCTTGTGTGAGTTTCAGGTAATAATCGAAATAATCGCTATTGTGTTTCAGATACTTTTCAGCAATGCTTTTCATTAAGTCTTTGTTACCTGCACGCATGGCATCCATATACACTTTATTGAAATACCAGTCGTCGGCTTCAATAGTTACGGGGGCATTGATATATCCTTGCCCTACCAGCACTTTTTCAAAGCCATATTTTTTAAGGCTATCGGGGCCTGTTTGTAAAAACGGATACCTGAAGTATTTTTTAGTTTCTCTGTACTTTTTATTGAGTTCAGAAGTAATCACTTCACCTTTAAACAATTCTGTCGTGAAGTCTTCTAAGGATGTACTATTAAGAGAGGGGTGGGAGAAAGTATGATTTCCAAGCTGGTTACCGTTAAATAACCATCTCTCTAAGATAGCTACTCTGTTATCAATTTCACCAAGTCTTATAACTGATTTTTCGTTGACAAAACCTACTGCCTGAATATTGTTTTTCTTGATTTTTGTTAATAATTTGTCGGTAGACTCTTCGGCATGTTTAAGCGATAGTTCCTGAACGAAAGGTAGGTCATCAATAGTGATGGCTATCTGATTTTGCGCATTCGCACTAGATATAAATAAAAAAGCGAAAAAAATAATCGGTCTTATTGGATTTTTCATAATAAAATCGAGCCCCAGACCAATCTGGGGCTCGTGAATATGCTTATTTTACGACTGCTTTCAACAATAGGTCTGCTACAAACTGATTTCCAGTTTCATTGAGGTGAACACGGTCGCTTGTCAGTATTCCTGACTCTTTGTTCTGAGGATTATTCTTTACATTATAGGCCACAAACTCTTTTCTTAAATCTACCAGTGGACAATCGAATTTTGCTGCTACGGTTCTGATAAGATTTGAATAATGATTCATGTCACCATCCTGAGCATTACTATTATCATTGCGTTCACCAATGGCGGCTGGCGTGCAGCATATTACTTTTATGCCTTTCGATTGCAATTTCTTTATGATGGCTGTATAAAAACCCACAAACTTATCGGCATCTGTACCTGTTCCGTGGCTAGATTTATGCCATACATCATTCACACCAATATAGATAACCACTACATCAGGGTTTTGATTAAGCACATCGTCTTCCATGCGTAAGAATAAATCATAAACTTTGTTTCCGCCAATGCCTGCACCAATTAATTGGTATTTATCTTTGATACCTTGTTTTTCGAGGGCTTCTTTCATTTTGGTAATATAGCCACCGGGGCTAACACCTGCCTGAGTGATGGAATCACCAAAGAAAATAACTTTGGTAGGCTTGTCTTGTTTCAACGAAAACATAAGTACAGATAGTAGAATAAGAGTAAGAGATTTCAGGAGGTTTTTCATTTATTTTGTGGTTGAGTTAATTGAAATATAATGAACCGATAAATTTATGTTATTTTGAACATAATGTCAAAATAACATAGTCCCGGAGACTATTTTTTAATTTATCCATAAAAAGACTGTCTTCAATAGAAGAAAATCTTATTTTTGAATTATTATCGTTCATCAAAAACCTTTTGTATGTTAACAGTCATAGCTAAAATCTTAGTCAAAAGAGAGAAAATAGAGGAGGCCAAAAGTGGTTTATTAGCTTTGGTAGCACCAACTCTGGAAGAAAAAGGCTGCATAGATTATGTGCTGCACCAAAGTAATGATAATCCTCAATTATTTTTCTTTTATGAAAACTGGACAGATAGGGAAAGTCTGGAAAACCATCTGGCTAATGAGCATGTAGCAGCTTTTTCTGCGAAAGCGGAAGAATTGCTGGCCGAACCTGCAGAATTGTTTTTCCTTTCGAAAGTATAATACTTTTTATATTAACTGTTTCCAGGTACTCTTGATATAATTGTATTTGAGGGTACTTGGAAGAGCTTTCCAGAAGTATTTGTTGATTTCTACTGCAAAAGATGGTTGCATGTAGCAATTAATGACACAACCCTCGCATTCTTTCAGTTTTCCTTCCAGGGCTACAATTTCCTGTACTTCGGCAGATTGGTATAAATCATAAAGATCATTATCAATTGTAAAGCTCTTTGTGCCTAAATGATAGCAAGGCAGGACTAACTTATTTTCAGGAGAAATAACGAGGGTTGTGGAAGCGGCCTTGCAAACGGGATTATCCACATGATTGCCACCATTTTGTCTCAGACTGATAAAGGCTTCATTCAGGTAAACATTCTTTTGTTTACCCCACCACAATAGCTTTTTAAGAGTAGTTTCAGAAAGAGTTCCTCCTGTTTCTACACCATTATAATCAAATACCGGATTAAGTATTAAAACCAGGTTGTTTGGCTGGGTTATGTTTTTCCACACGGCCTCAATTTTATCCACATTTTGTTCAAAAACAGTGAATAGTATGTCCGGTCTTTCTCCGTTTTCTCTGGCAATGGCAATTGATTCCATTACCTTATCAAAGCATTTTACACCTCTTGACAGGTTGTGTTCCTCTTCATCGGGCGAATCGAGAGAGAAATGAAGCATATCAATTTTTCCTTTCAGTCGGTCGGCATATTTCGGATAAAGCAGGCAGTTAGTAGTTACCGTAGTAATCATACCTGCATTTTTAGCCTCCGCAAGTAATATATCTAATTCGCGATGGAGTAGGGGTTCTCCGCCTGTAAAATCGATTACGCGTACCCCTAGTTTGCGTAGGTCACGAATATTTTCTCTGAAATTCTGGAGAGTAATGTAAGGTGAGGGCTTCTCCCATATATCACAAAAACTACAGGTCGCATTGCAGCGATACGTGAGGTAGTAATTGCATAATACAGGATGTTTGATAAGCCTCATACTTGTATTTTAGATAATTGAAAAGTATGATTGATTTATCCCAATAGCCACTAATTAAGCCAGCATTTTCAATAAACTAGCCAGTTTATCCTTTAAATCCTTTCTATCGACTATGAAATCAAGAAAGCCATGGTCCAGGATAAATTCTGCTGTCTGGAAGCCTTTCGGTAATTCTTTTCCGATGGTTTCTTTGATGACGCGTGGCCCTGCAAATCCGATAAGTGCCTGTGGTTCTGAAATATTAAAATCACCTAACATGGCATAAGAGGCTGTTACCCCTCCGGTAGTCGGGTCTGTCAGCAACGAAATATAAGGAATGCCTGCTTCGGCCAATTGTGCTAATCGGGCAGATGTTTTTGCCATCTGCATTAATGAAAATCCGGCTTCCATCATTCTGGCCCCACCAGAGCGGGAAATCATCAGGAACGGAATTTTATTTTTCAAGGCATATTCTATGGCTCTTGCTATTTTTTCACCAACTACTGAACCCATTGAGCCCCCTATGAAAGCAAAATCCATACAGGTAATGACAATATCAAGGTCTGCCATTTTTCCGTAAGCTGAACGAGCTGCATCTTTTAAGCCTGATTTTTTTTCGGTAGCACGTATTCTGTCAGGATAAGCTTTTGTATCTACAAAATGGAGTGGGTCGCCTGAACGCAGATTTGCGTCTAATTCAGTATATTTTCCTTCATCAAATAATAGCGTAAAATAGGCTTCTGAGCCAATTTTTTCGTGGTAGTTACAATGAATACATGTATAGGCATTGTTTTTATGCTCACGGGTATGCATTGCTTTTTTACAATTCGGACATTGATACCATAAACCGTCAGGAGCTTCACGCTTCATTTCGGTTGGTGTCTGAATCCCTTTGACTGTTCGTTTAAACCAAGACATATCAGAAAAATCATTTTGAGGGGTCAAAGGTAAATATCTTAGGGTTTGATTTGAAGGTTTTTCACTTTTTTTTTGTGAAGCCAATCATTAATCCGATAAAAAAAGCTGAGATTGATACGTCTCAGCTTTTCAATTTTGTTTTAAAATGTATTAATAATTCGCCCACTGGCATCCCGATAGGTTTTTCTTTCTATGTCATTTTCAAAATACGTTTCTTCTTTTCTTCCATCCGGGTACAATCGCAAGGCCTTTCCATTTTTCTTGTTATTTTCTACTTTTACAACAAGGCGCATATTATTATTATAAATAAAGTAGCCTCTTTCGTCGTTCATCATTCCGTTTTTATACCTGCCTACGTACTTATCCCCATTTTTATAATAGTAGGTTCCGTTGCCCTGATACTTTCCACCCTGAAAATTGCCCACGTATTTTTTCTCGCCGTCTGAATAAAACTCTACGCCTCTGCCTTCTCTTTTTCCGTCTTTCCACTCGCCTTCATATCTTTCCTGTGTTCTGGTATTAATCATTTTTCCATAACCATTTCCACAATCGCCTTCAATACAGGCTGGGTTACGCACAGTTCCGGCTGAGTTATCCACAGTATTTGGGTCTATTCTACCAATTTCCGGCGCTCCACTCAAATTTCCATCGGTTCTTCTAATCGGGTCAATGGGCTTATTCACATTTTTGTCCACATTATCCACAATAACCGGTTTTGTTTGTGCTTGGGTTGG